>NZ_CP130281.1:0-27500 GCF_046352995.1 Aequorivita nionensis
ATGAGCAAAACTGCGGAATCGGTTTGGAACAATTGTTTGGCTTTTATCGAAGATAACATCACTTCGCAGGCATACAAAACTTGGTTCGAGCCAATAAAAGCGGTAAAGTTAACTGATAATGCGCTTAGCATTCAAGTTCCAAGCAAGTTTTTTTACGAATGGCTTGAAGAACACTACGTTAAAATTTTGAAAGTTGCTCTTACAAAAGAATTGGGAACAACAGCCAAATTGGTGTACATCATCAGAATGGAAAACACCTACGGCAACAAACAACCATTTACTGAAAAAATACCAAGCGCAAACCGAAGCAACCTTCAATCACAGGATGTTGATGTGCCTTTGAAAAATAAAAGTCCGGAACTAAAAAATCCGTTCATTATTCCGGGAATTCGCAACGTAAAGATTGAATCCCAACTCAACCCAAATTATAATTTTGAAAGTTTTCTTGAAGGTGAATCAAATAGATTGGCACGTTCAGCAGGCTTAGCTGTTGCTAATAAACCTGGCGGAACCTCTTTCAACCCACTGCTTATTTTTGGCGGAGTTGGTTTAGGAAAAACCCATTTGGGCCACGCAATTGGCGTTGATATAAAAGATAAATATCCCGAAAAAACCGTTCTGTATATTTCTGCGGAAAAGTTCACACAACAATACATAGAATCTGTTAAGAAGAATAATCGCAACGACTTTATTCATTTCTATCAAATTATAGATGTGCTTATTGTAGATGATATTCAGTTGCTTTCAGGCAAGGCAGGCACACAAGACGTTTTCTTCCATATTTTCAACCACTTGCACCAAAACGGCAAGCAGGTTATTTTAACCAGCGATAAAGCGCCGGTTGATATGATTGATATTGAACAACGCTTGCTTTCCCGTTTTAAATGGGGACTTTCTGCAGAATTGAACCATCCAGATTACGATACCCGTGTTGCTATTATAAAAAACAAACTCTATCGCGATGGTGTAGAAATGCCGGATGATATTGTAGAATTTTTGGCAAACAACATAAAAACAAACATTCGCGAACTGGAAGGCGCCATTATTTCATTGATTGCCCATTCCTCTTTTAACAAAAAGGAAATAACCATCGATCTTGCCCGCAAGATTGTTGACAACTATGTGAAACATACCAAGCGAGAGGTATCCATAGACTACATTCAAAAAGTGGTTAGTGATTATTTCCAAATGGATGTGGACACATTGCAATCAAAAACAAGAAAAAGACATATTGTTCAGGCTCGCCAGTTGGCTATGTTTTTTGCGAAGAAATTCACAAAGGCTTCTCTTGCATCCATTGGCTCACAAATTGGGCAACGCGATCACGCTACCGTGCTCCACGCTTGCAAAACCGTTGATAATCTATCTAGCACAGATAAGCAATTTCGCAAATATGTGGAAGACCTTAGCAAGAAATTGACGCTTTAAAATTTCAAAGTTGAATGTTCAAGGTTTTTAATAACCTATTAACTTTGTAATTAAACAATTAACCCCAAACATTTTGCAACACTACAAAATTCTAATGGTCTGCCTTGGCAATATATGTCGCTCTCCTTTAGCGGAAGGCATCTTAAAATCAAAGGTTGACTCTTCAAAAATATTTGTTGATTCCGCTGGAACAGGACATTGGCACGTTGGTAATGAACCCGACAAAAGAAGTATTGCTGTAGGAAAAAAATACAATATAGACATTACCAACCAACGTGGAAGACAGTTCACGGCAAGAGATTTTGAAAATTTCGATTTGATTTATGTTATGGACAATAGCAATAAGGAAAACGTTTTGGCATTGGCAGAGAATGATTTTCAAAAGAGAAAAGTAAAATTGATACTCGATGAAATTTTTCCAGGTGAAAACGTGGATGTTCCCGACCCTTATTTAGGGGGAAATGCTGGGTTTGAAAATGTTTTTAAAATGCTTGATGAAGCTTGTGAGGAAATTGCGAGACGACTTTAACTAAGAAATTCAGCTGATTTAACTACTTTAGTGCTTTGCCCAAAGAAATTAGCTATGAAAAAATTACTTCTCACATTTTTTATAATTTTTACATCTGTCTTCGTTTTTGCACAGGACATTGATATTGAACTTTTCAAAAGTGGTTTTTCAGACCCTTTGAATTTACAACATGCCAATGATGAACGTCTTTTTGTAGTAGAACAAGGAGGCAAAATAAAGATAATTCAGGGTGATGGAACTGTAAACACAACTCCTTTTTTAGATATTTCAGGTCAAATTTCAAGTGGTGGCGAGAGAGGTCTGCTCGGTCTGGCATTTCATCCAGATTATGCAAATAATGGGTATTTCTTTGTCTATTATACCAAACCGAATGGTGATTCACAAATTTCAAGATTTTCAGTAGATTCTGGAAATCCAGATTTAGCAGATGAAAATTCTGAGTTACCAATTATTGATTATTCCCAGCCCTTTTCAAATCACAATGGCGGATGTTTGGCCTTTGGGCCAGATGGTTATTTGTACATTGCTTCAGGTGATGGCGGTAGCGGTGGCGATCCTGGAAACCGTGCCCAAAATATAAATTTATTACTTGGAAAATTATTGCGTATAGATGTGGACAATCCTACTGGAGGAAATAATTATGGTATTCCTGCAGACAATCCTTTTGTGGGAAATCCAAACGCACGTGAAGAAATCTGGGCCTTCGGCTTGCGAAACCCTTGGCGTTTTTCATTTGACACTACCGATAACAATCTTTGGATAGCAGATGTAGGCCAAACCAGTAGAGAAGAAATAAACAGAGTCGCTATTGGTGAAGCGGGTTTAAATTATGGCTGGAGGTGTTATGAGGGGACACAACCCTATAATAATCAAAACTGCCCCCCACAATCAGAACTTACTTTTCCTATAGCTGAATATACACATGCAGGAGGCAATTGCTCTATTACTGGCGGTTATGTTTATAGAGGTTCTCTGTATCCAGCCATAAGCAACCTTTACTTTTTTGGAGATTATTGTAGTGGAAGAATTGGAACGGTGGACAGCTCTGGAAATTTACAAGATTACGGTACTTTTTCAGGTAGCTGGGTTTCTTTTGGAGAAGACATTAATAAAGAACTTTATATAATTGATATAGGTGGTTCTATCTACAAAATAACCGCAGAGCCATTAATAGGTACAGAAGATTTTTCAATGGAAAATACACTTAGTATGATTCCAAATCCCGCTTCTACAAATGTCTCTTTTATTTTAAACGGCGGTAATATTCAAACCATTCAAATGTATGATATTGGCGGACGTATAGTGATTTCCGAAGAAAATTTTTCAAATAGCGAAAAGACAATCTCCGTTTCAAGTTTGAATTCCGGTATTTACTTTGCGAAAATAACTTCGGAAAAAGGACAGACTGCAATTAAAAAATTAATAGTCCAATAATTTCTGAATGACCGCGAAAAAAGGAAATTTATATTTAATTCCCTGTCCAATGGGAGATGTACCTCCATTGGCAGTGCTTCCCGTTTCAGTAAAGAACACGATTGAAAAAATTGACTACTACATTGTGGAGCACGAAAAAAATGCTCGCCGTTTTATAAAAAATATTGTTCCAGAAAAAGAACAACCTACACTGAAAATTCAAGAAATAAATAAATTCACAAAACCTGAAGAAATATCCCCAATGCTCAATCCGTGTTTAGAAGGTTTTGATGTTGGTGTAATCAGCGATGCAGGTTGTCCTGGAATTGCTGATCCTGGCGCTAGAGCGGTGCATTATGCACACGAACTTGGCATTAAAGTAATTCCATTGGTTGGCCCTTCCTCAATTTTATTGGCTATGATGGCAAGTGGCTTTAACGGGCAAAATTTTGCCTTCAACGGTTATTTACCCATTGATAAAGGGGAACGGAAAGCAGAATTGAAACGTTTGGAAAAGCTTTCAAAAGATTTTGACCAATCACAACTCTTCATTGAAACGCCTTACCGCAACAACCAAATGCTACAAAGCCTGATTGAAAACCTCAACCCACAAACAAGAATTTGTGTGGCCTGCGATATTACTTTGCCTTCTGAATACATAAAAACTGCGCCGGCGAGTCTGTGGAAAAAAATAAAGGTGGACCTTCATAAAAGACCCACCTTGTTTATCATTCAGGGATAAAATTTACATTACCCTTGGTTTCTTGTTTGGTACAATGTGCGAAGTGTCATATCCTGAAAACTTGCGCAAGTAATATCGAATTGAAGCACCGTTTGCATCCTCAAAACGATTTTCTCCCGCACTTCTAAGGAATTTTTTTACATTTCCTGCACCAGCTAAATGCGCAGCAGCTAAAATTCCAGATTCGGTAACTTTCACACCACCAATAGTTTTTCCAGCATAACGCTTAATGTCATTACGAAGCACCCATTTGTTTAATGAAGTATATGCCAAAAAAGCGGCTTCTTGCTGACGGGTGTCGTATAGAAAATTATCAGTATTTTTGAAACCCATCATTCTTAGGGTTGCACGTGAAAACTGATATTTCCCCATATAACCATAATCATTTACAATGTTGTAATCTCCTCTTGATTCTTTAAAACCAAGAGCTTCTTTAAATCCTACATAAGATTTACCCAAAAACAAATAAAATCTTGGGGTCACGGGAGCAATTAAAGGCATAAGCTCTGCTTCCGTGGGAACGTTATAATCTAACTCTAATCCTTCTGTACTAAAAGTAGAAAAATCGTAGCTATCTTTTGAAATGAAACCTGTCCCTACTAGTACGGTAACAACAAGTAAAACTGCAATTAGATATATTCTTTTTTTCATTAATTTTTAAAATTTGGATGTATAATTACATCCTCGTTTCAGCGCGCAAAGATACAGCTTTTTTTAAAAATCTGATTTGTAGGCTGTTAAAGTAATGTGAAAAGAAAAGTCATCCCTATTTTTAGAGGGGTTTTGGAAGAATTAAAAAAATTAACGATTAAGTCCTTGGCTATTCACCCAACGAACATATTCCACTTTGTTGACATTATGTTGCGCAAGTGTTTTGGCGAATTTGTGGTACCCAAAGTTGGTAACATCTGCCACAAAGTAATAATAATCGTGCTTTTCTGGATTCAATACCGCATCAATAGAAGATATATCAGGCATGGTGATTGGACCTGGTGGAACACCTGCATATTTATAGGTATTGTATGGCGAATCCAATTCCAAATCGGCATAAAGCACTCTTTTAATAATCTGGTTATAATCATCACTTTCCTTTTTTAGGGCGTAAATAACCGTGGGGTCAGCTTGAAGCAACATCCCAACTTTCAATCTATTTATATAAACACCCGCAACTCGAGGTCTTTCATCCACTTTTGCGGTTTCCTTTTGAACAATTGCAGCCAAGGCCATTACTTGTTCTTTTGAAAGATTTAGATTTTTTGCTTTTTGGGTTCTCGATTCATTCCAAAATCGTTCGTATTCGGTTTTCATTCTGCTCCGAAACGTTTCGGCTGAACTGTTCCAATAAAACTCATAAGTGTTTGGAATATAAAGGCAAAGAGCTGTTTCTTCGGTTAAACCTTCTTCCTTCAAAAACTGCGGATCGCGCATAGATTCCAAAAGTGAAAGGCTGTCCGCTTCAATTTGTTTTGAAATATGGCCAGCAAGATCTTCCAATCGCTCTTGGTTGTTGAATTTGATATTTATTGGAATATTGGTGCTGCGCAAAACATTCACAATATCGTTATTGGTCATTCCTTTTGTTAAGATGAAATGGCCCGGTTTTACATTTCCTGAATATTTTTTTTGATCCGCAACAGCATAAAATGATTCCGTATCTCTTAAAAGCGGCGCCAGCTCTGCAACAACGTCATCTATTGTTGCATTTGTGGGAATAAATACGTGCGCTTCCTTATTGTTGAAAGCTGTATTTCCAGAAAAAGCCGTGTTGTAAACATACCAAGCAAAAGCGCCCATTCCAACGGCGCCAAGCAACACAATAATCAGCAATATTTTTTTTATATACATTCTAAAATTTTCAATTAGCGAATCTGCTAATTAGCGAATTGGCTAATCAACTGATATAAATATTCATCTTTATATTTTCCTTCGGAAAAAATCCAGTCTTTTTTAACGCCCGTTTTTTCAAAACCAGCCTTTTCAAAAAGCATAATGCTTCCTTTATTTTCTTCCGTAATTCCTGCGAAAACCTGATGCACGTTTAAATGTGAAAAAGCATAATCACAAGTGAGTTTTAATGCTTCCGAAGCAAATCCTTTCCTTTTATCTTCTTCTGAAAAAATAACGATCCCAACCCCTACTCTGTTATGTTTTGGATCAAAATCGAATAAATCTATAAATCCAACAACCGTATTATTTTCACTTTTACAGATCACCAACCGCAATTGTTTTACGTCATATATATCGCGATGGCTGTTTTCAAGGTATTGGTTCAGAATATATTTTGAATACGGAGTTGTTGTATTGCTAACTTCCCAAAGCGTTTCATCGTTCTCCAAATTATAGAGAAAATCCAAATCGGAAAGTTCGAGAGCCCGCAAAAATATATGCTCGCCTTTTAGTGTTTTCATTTCCAGATTCCTTTAAAAACTTGTATTGCCGGCCCTTCCAAAAACACATTTTTATAACCCGAACCTTCTTTTTCAAAACGAACCTGTAATTGTCCGCCCGGAGTTTTTAAGGTTACTTTATTTTCTGAAGTCTTACCAGTTTCAAACATTGCAATCGCGACTGCTGTAACGCCCGTGCCGCAGGAAAGCGTTTCGTCCTCCACGCCTCTTTCATAGGTTCTGACTGAAAAAATCGCGTGATCATTTTGTTCGACAAAATTTACATTCGAACCTTCTTTTCCATAGGTTTTATTTCGAATGTATCTTCCGTTTGTAAAAACATCAAAATCCTGAAGTTCCGTAACAATTTCAACGTGATGTGGCGAGCCTGTGTTCAAGAAAGTAAAGTTTTCAGAAACCTTTACTTTTTCAATATTGTTCATTTTAAGGGAAACCCAATCGTTCTTAACCGTAGCTTCGTGCATTCCGTCCACTGCTTCAAAGGTGGTTTTTTCAGAAATGATGCCGAGGAATTTTGCGAAATGAGAAATACACCGTCCGCCATTTCCGCACATAGAACTTAGGTTGCCATCGCTATTATAATAAACCATTCTGAAATCTGCATCAGGATGGTTTTCCAATAAAAGCAATCCATCAGCGCCAACCCCAAAACGGCGGTCGCAGATTTTGGCAACAAGCTCTGTATCCTTTTTCGGAAAAAAATCTTCCCGATTGTCAATAATAACGAAATCGTTGCCCGTGCCTTGGTATTTATAAAAGGGGAATTCCATAACTGCGCAAAGATATAAAAAGCCGAAGCGAGTTTCGGGAAAGTTTTCACGTTAAATAGAAGTTAAATACAGCTTTGTGGCATACTTTTTTCGAGCTATACTTGTTAAATTTGGGGAAGTATTTAAAAAATGTTTCTTCAAAAGGGGTTTCCCTCCTCCGTTCTTCTCAGGACTGAAACCTTTAAAACAGTTTAAAAATGCAAAACTTGAACAATAAGTTTTTGAATTATTTTAAATCAGTATTAATTAAAATTTTATTACAATGAAACAAACAATCCGTTTATTTCTTGTAGCATTATTCGCTGGTGCAATCACACTTGGCGGCTACAAATTCTTCGAAAAAAAGGAAACCATTTCCTTTGACCCTCAACAAACTTCAAACTTTATTCCCACCAACTTTTCTGCTACAGCTGCGGAAATGAATACCGATTTTACCGAAGCTGCGGAAAAAACTGTACACGCCGTTGTTCACGTTAAAAACACAACTGTGAGCAGGCAACCTACAAATATTTTGGAATATTTTCAGGGTGGAGGTCAACCGAAAGCTATGATTGGCAGCGGTAGTGGCGTTATCATTTCACCAGACGGTTATATTGTTACCAATAATCACGTAATAGCGAATGCTTCAAATCTTGAGGTTACACTGAATAACAATAAAACATATACTGCAAAACTTATTGGTACTGATCCAAATACAGACATCGCTTTGATAAAAGTTGATGGGGACGATGATTTTCCATTTATCCCTTTTGGCGATTCTAACAATATAAAAATTGGGGAATGGGTTTTGGCAGTTGGAAATCCTTTCAACTTAACCTCAACCGTTACTGCTGGAATTATTAGTGCAAAAGCACGTGATTTAAACCAATTTGACGGCAATCCACAATCTTTCATCCAGACAGATGCCGCGGTGAATCGCGGAAACAGTGGTGGTGCCTTAGTAAACACCCGTGGCGAATTGATTGGAATCAATACTGCAATTACTTCAGAAACGGGAAGTTATGTGGGGTATTCCTTTGCAGTTCCTTCCAACAATGCCCGAAAAGTGATAGAGGATATTCTGGAATATGGAAACGTACAACGCGGAATCTTGGGGATTCAAGTGGGCAATATAAACCCGCAGATTGTTGAAAAGTATGGAATTAGTGATACTGAAGGTGTTTTTGTGGGTGGAATTGAAAAAGGAAGTGGCGCCGACAAAGCTGGAATAAAAGAAGGCGATATCATTAAACAACTGGATGGCTATAAAGTTTCAAAATTTGCGGATCTCTCAGGGTATTTAGGCTCTAAAAGACCAAATGACGTGGTTGAAGTAACAATTCTCCGTAACGGCAAAGAAAAGAGTGTGCCTGTTACTCTCGTAAAATTAGAAACTTTCTCTATTGATGATCTTGGATTGGAAGTAAAAAACACAACCCAAGCAGAGTTAAAAGAGCGAGGTTTGAAAAATGGAGTTACCGTAACACGAGCTTTGACACCAGAAGTTGCACAATATAAATTGGAAGGAATTATTATTACCCAATTAAACGACGAGCCTGTAAAAGATATTGGTGATGTAAAACGAATTATGACACAACGCAATTATCGTTCACCCATAAAAATGACTTTTATGGACACTGCCGGGAACATAAATTCGTTTATTTTTAGATAAAATTGAATTAGAAATCATTCAAAACACCGCTGAAAATCAAAACTTTCAGCGGTGTTTTTATTTTTTGTTTTTATTTCTCCACAACGATTGAAATAAGTATTTTTGCACCAAATTTAAACCCTTAAAAAATCCTTCCTTATGAGTTTTGATGACGTTTATGAAAAAGAACTGTCTTTTCAAACTGACCGCCGAAAAGCCTCAGTAGAATTTATTAAAATCATTAGTGACCTTTGGTACGACAAGTCCATTGAATTGGTACTTTTCCGCAACCAACTTATCGATCGCAACGTGAGTGAAATTTTAAACCTTCACGAATATGCGGGCGAATTCGTTCAAAAGCCAATATCAATTTTCGACTCTGTTGAAATTGCGCAGGCCATCAAAACTTTGGATCTTCCACCAGCAAAATTGGACATTGGTAAACTTACCTATGAATTCCACTTGGAAGACGACAAATATTCAAACGCTTTGGCATTTGTTTCAGACAAATTGAAGAATGCTAAAGAAACCAAAGACATTGTTCCTAAAGATGTGGTTCTTTACGGTTTTGGACGTATTGGCCGCTTGTTGGCGCGTGAGCTTATGACACGTACTGGCCAAGGAAACCAACTTCGTCTTCGCGCCATTGTGGTTCGTGGAAAAATGGACCAAACGGTTTTGGACAAGAGAGCTACCTTGCTTCAGTATGATTCCGTTCACGGTGATTTTTCTGGAACTGTGCGTACTGATCTTGAAAATAACGCCTTGATTATTAACGGAACCACCGTTCATATCATTTCAGCAAACAACCCGGAAGATATTGATTACACAAAATACGGAATTGAGGATGCATTGGTCATTGACAACACAGGTGCATTCCGTGATGATAAAGAGCTGAGCAGACACCTACAGTCCAAAGGGGCTTCAAAAGTATTGCTTACCGCTCCCGGAAAAGGGGTGCCGAACATTGTTCACGGTGTAAACCAAAAGGAATACGATCCGAATACGGTTGATATTTTTTCAGCAGCATCTTGTACCACAAACGCCATCACCCCTATTTTGAAAGCCGTTGAGGATTCTTTTGGAGTGGTTCGCGGGCATTTGGAAACTATTCACGCATATACAAACGACCAGAATTTGGTTGACAATATGCACAGCAAATACCGTCGTGGCCGTGCCGCGGCATTAAACATGGTAATTACCGAGACCGGTGCCGGAAGTGCCGTTGCAAAAGCATTGCCTTCTTTGGCTGGCAAACTTACTTCAAATGCCATCCGTGTTCCCGTTCCAAACGGTTCGTTGGTGGTTTTGAATCTTGAATTGGGCACTCCTACTTCTATAGACGGCATTAATTCCACAATGAAAAAATATGCTTTGGAGGGCGATTTGGTAGAGCAAATAAAATACTCTTTAAGCAATGAGCTTGTTTCAAGCGATATTGTTGGTTCTTCTGCTCCAGCAATTTATGACAGCAACGCAACCATTGTTACCGAAGATGGTAAAAATGTAGTGCTTTATATTTGGTATGACAATGAATACGGCTATAGCCACCAAGTTATTCGCTTGGCGAAATATATTGCACAGGTTAGAAGGTTTACTTATTATTAGTAGAAGTAAATACGTATAAATGTAAAATCCCGCTATAAAAATAGCGGGATTTTTTTTGCAAATTCTATTTTGTTTTTCGTTAACGTTTAGTGTATGAGCAATGGCGTGGTTCGACACGGACAATTGCAAACAGATGCTTGCCATTTGAAAATCCGCAGGATTTTCCAAGTAGGCGAGGACAAGCCATTGCTTATACACACTGTTAGCTGTAGTATTTTAATCTTTAAATTTATTTTTATCTAATAAATACTCTTCGCCTCGTATCAAATAATTATAAAATTCAATTAAATAAGTATCAAAAGGTTCTAATTTGTTAAATGACTTTTCACTTTTAGGAAAATACTTTATATAATCAATTATAAATATTGATGATAGAGTATATGTGTATTCTAATAAATCTTGTGCATTTTCAATCCAAATTTTTTCTTCTGTAAAACTGTTTCCAAAGTCGTGTACTGATTTCCAAGTTGGGTGACTATAAAACGATAAAATTGTATATAATAATGGGATAGATTTTCTTGTGTCAGGAAGATTATCAGCTAGTTTTTGCCAATCATATACCTTGACTACTCCGTCAATTATAGAGAATTTAAAGTCTTTACTTTTTAAAATATTTTGAATTTTTTTCTGATTATTCTCATCTAGTTCTTTATATATTTCATTTTCTTCAATATGTGCTTTTAAATCATCTACTCTATTTGTATCTTTTTCTAATAATGATTTCTGTGTCTCATTCGTGACTTGACTTTCAAGTTTTAATCTATATTTTAAGCTTGAATATTCCCAAATATTTAATTTTAAAATTAATTCGTTTTTGTCGGTTGATTGAATGAAAAAATTATTAAAAAGGCAAACTGTTTCGAATAAGTTTCTAATGTTATTGGCAATTAAACTTGTATCAATAATATCTTTCTTTAAATGAAATTCCCTATTAGAAAAATTTACACCATTTAAATTTTCTCTAATATTATACAACTTTGTGAAAATCATTTGAGAAAAAATCTTCGCATATTTTTGTTCGACAAATTCAGTTGGGTCAGTATGATGGTTGGTTGACAAACTAAAAATACAGTTTATTAGGATATCTAATATTTTTTTTGAATCCTGAATATTTTCGGACTCTGTTAGCCTATTTATTTCTAATAATATTTTTATAGGATTGTTCATTTTCTGGATATTACAGCTAACGTGTTTGTATAAGATTAGTTGCGTGTTTTAAGCAACTAATTTAGCAAATACACACCGAATAGAAAAGCCGCGAGGATTTGCGCAAGTAGGCTTGCAATAGCAATTAATTTTATACGGTGTTGGCAGTAGTAATTTCAATAGATTTCATTCTTTCAGCCTTATTCAATTCTTTATATTTTTCAAATAAATCAATTAGCTTTTTAATCTCAGAATGTAATTCCCCTTTCTTAACAACAACGCCCCAATAAACAGGCTCAAATTTATATTTTAACCACAAAACGACTTCTCGCATATCAACCTCTTCTTTAGTGTCCCAATCTATTCCTGCTTCATCATCATCCATAAGTTCAAATTCACCAGTATCTCGAAGAAATTCGAACCATGTTAGGTTTTTAGGATTTATTTTGGCTACCTCTTCAATTGAGGATTTAAGTTTCTTGACGTGGAATAAATCAAATACTCTACTTAAAAATTTAGAACCTTCTATTATTCTGTCTGTAGTATCTATCTTTTTATCAGCTTCTTGAGGGTTTATTTTCTTATAAATACTTTCAACAATTTCCTCTGTTTTACGGTTTATCAAAGTTAGATTATCTAGAGTCTTACTAACAATTCTATCATCTTTGTATTTAATTCTTTTAGTTAAAAAATCAAACATTAGACCTGCCCATTGTTTTCCAAGATTGTCTTTGATTTCCTTTGCGTATTCAAAAGGGAAGAAACCATTATTTTCATCGCCTAATCTAACTCTATCTATGAATTGAAATATATTAACAGCATATTCCTGCCTTTCAATTGAGGGAAAATTAATTTTTTTTGTTAACTCAATGTCGTGTTTATTGTTTTGATAGATGCGATGGTCTTCATAAACTTCTCTTTTTATAAATGTAAGAACAGGTATGTTTTTCAACCTTGCTGCTTCATATTCAGCGTTTGTTATAGACTTAGATTTATCAAATTTATATTTACCTCCAAATCTTCCACCTATTATCAGGATAAAAAGTTGACAATTTGAGATTTCATGTATACAGCTTTCGTGAGTATGTAAATCTGGGTGAAAAAACACATCTCCTTTCTCGCTCAAAACAGGTTCATAGTAATACGATTTTATAAATTCAAATAATGTATCTCGTATTTGAAACAAATCATAACATGTAGAACTTATAAATACTTTAGGTACTGCCATAGTTTTCTTTTATTACTGCCAACATGTATATAAACGCACCTTTCAAATGTAAATACTTATAAACATTTATAAACATTTGTAACGGTATTAAATCATGCCGTTTCTTTTACATGTAGTTGCTAATATATAAATTTATCCCTTCCCCACCACCGCCATAAGCGTTTCCACCTTAATTTTCAACAGCTTGTTCTCCTCCTCCAGCGCGGCAATGCGCTCCTTAAAAGGCAGGGTAAGGTCTGGGGCATTGGTGGTAAAGGCTGCCGGCAGCTGGGCGGCAAGATCCATAAAAAAGTTGTGCTTTAGGGCGGTGCTCAGCTCCCAGAGTATGGCTGTTTGCAGGGTGGGCTTTTTTAGGTAATACTCAATGGTGGAAGGTTGGCGCTCCATATAACGGGACAGCGAGCTTCTATATACTTTATGCTTTGTAATATGGTCTTTAACCAATTTCCCCAAATGGGGAGAGGTGTTCTTTTGGATGAATTTTGTTTTCATAATTATAGAAATTAATTAGACTGGTATGCTATTTAATTAGATTATTATGCTGTTTAATTAGACATTTATAATATTTAATTAGACAGTTATGGTATTTTATTAGACTGCTATGCTATTTAATTAGACTGCTATGATATTTAATTAGAATATTATGGTATTTAATTAGACAGTTATGATATTTAATTAGACTACTATCTTATTTAATTAGACTCGTATATAATTTTATTAGACAATAAGCTAACAGTTCCAAAAAAACAGGTATTGCTACCTGCTTTTCATAACCATTACTCTGGCAATGGCGGAGCGGGGTTTCTGCCTCCTTGCCCCGCATAGCGCACCTTCAGCCTGTCAAAGCTTGCCTGTGCCCCGGGCACGCCCGTACGCGCCATAACCTCCAACATACCGTAGGCTCCCGTGGCCATGCCATAGGCTTCGTGGCCCGCAAGACGCTTTACGTCCTCAAGCCGCTGTACCATGTCCATCAAACGGCTCAGGATGCTCTCCGCCTGCTCAAAAAGCTGGAGATCGTTTTCCAGAAACTCCAGGTTGTAGGTGGCGTTTACGGCGGCGTTGGGGTTGGTGTTCATCTCGTCCAGCACTTCCTCTGCAAACACCTTGTTGTCCACGCTTATGGCGTTTAGGTTACGGCGTTGTTCATCGGTTAGCGTGGCATCTGGCAGGGCAGCGGCCGCGGTGTTTAGGGCCTCCATAATTTCGGTAACTGTCAACGCCTCCAGCGTCTGGTTCAGTAAATTTTGATTTGTGTTGCTCATAAGGTTTTGTTTTATAATTAATCTGAAAGCAATTTTTAAAAAAAAATTATACGTGTCAAGAGGAAAAATCCTGATTTTCAAGGGGTAAATCCCCCTTTTTTTCTGTGTGTGTTTTCCTACTTTTCTAAAACTTTGCTTTAGGGAAATTCACTATGGTTTTATTTTTATGACTTCATTAACTGAAAATCTGCCCACATTCTATCAAATTTGTTAAAATCATTCAAATCATACTATGTCAGAACAAAAAAAGAAGAGAGGTTTCAAGAAGAAACGCTATACCATACCTATTATAATTTTAATTCTGTTAATTGCCTTTCGCCTTTACCTTCCCACTTTAGTGAAAAATTACGTAAACAAAGTATTGGCAGACATTCCCGGCTATTATGGGCAAGTGGATGATATAGACATTTCTCTTTACCGGGGCGCATACGTTATTAACGGCATGTACTTGAGCAAAGGCACCGCAGAATCACAGGTTCCGTTTTTGAATTTTCCGAAAAGCGATATTTCCATTGAGTGGAAATCACTTTTTAAAGGCAAAATTGTTAGCGAAATAATAATGACCAGCCCAGAAGTGATTTACGTTTTTGAGGACCAAAAGGAAAACCCCGAGGGCAGTGATGCAAATGTGGATGATTGGACCAAAGCACTCACAGATATTGTGCCCATAGACATTAACCATTTTGAGGTTCACGATGGCAAATTGGCTTTCGTGCAGCTTTCTGCCGAACCAAATATAGATTTACAAATAAACAAGTTGGAACTAACCGCAGACAACCTTAGGAATGTGGTTGAAAAAGAGCGCATACTCCCCTCGCCCATCCGCGCCAGTGGCGTTTCAATTGGTAAGGGAAAAGTTTCCTTGGAAGGTTATATGAACCTGGTAAAGGAAATTCCAGATATGGATCTTTCTTTTTCCCTGGAAAATGCGGAAGCAACGGCTTTAAATGATTTCACGAACTATTACGCCGGCCTAGATTTTGACAAAGGTACATTTGGAATTTACAGCGAAGTCGCCATTGCCGATGGACATCTTATTGGGTATGTAAAACCCCTTTTAACCAACACCCAGTTGATTGGAAAAGACGATAGCTTCCTCGAAGTTTTATGGGAAGGATTTGTTGGGTTCTTCAAATTTATACTGAAAAACCAAGGCACAGATACTCTGGCTACAAAAGTTCCCTTTGAAGGAGATTTAAATGATGTGAAAACTGGCGTTTGGCCAACAGTTTTAAACATTTTTGAAAACGCTTGGATTCAAGCATTTAAGGGTGAAGTTGATAATGACATTAACTATAAGGATGCCTTTAAGGATGGCGAAATTACCCGCGAGCAAAAACGTGAGCTTCGAAAAAAAGAACGCGAAGAAAAAAGAGAACAACGTAAAAAAGAACGCGAAGCTAAAAAAGGATAGTTTCAGCAGGAATTGCCTATTTTTGTAACTCTAAATTTTCTGAAAATGGACCATCTAACCAAACTTGAAGAACTTCTTAATGGGGCAAACAATGATATTAAAAATGGCGCTTATGACGAAGCTACCAACAAGCTTGAAAAAATCATCGATCTGGATCCAAACTTCGGGAAAGCCTATAATCACTTAGGCTATCTGTATGAAGTAAAATTCAAGGAATTTGAAAAAGGCGAAACCCTCTACAAACTCTGTTTGGAAAAAAGCCCGATGTATCCGCCCGTATATTACAACTATTCCGTTCTTCTTTCTACTTTGGGAAAACATGATGAATTGAAAGAATTGCTTGACACTGCCATAAATATTCCCGGGATAACAAAATCCACCATCTACAACGAATACGCAATTATGTATGAACAACAGGGAAAACTGGACGAAGCGATTGATTACTATAAAAAATGCGCGATGGATACCTTAGACAAAGGCGTTTTGGAACGCGCCAAAGGTTCCATAGACCGTTGTAAAATGAAAAAAGAATTCCTATAATGCGAATTGACATAATCACCGTTTTACCCGAATTGCTCCAAAGTCCGTTTGAAGTTTCAATCCTTAAACGCGCCATTGAAAAAGGACTCGTGGAAGTACACACCCACAACCTTCGCGATTGGTCCACAAACGCCTACAAACAAATAGACGATTACCAATTTGGCGGCGGCGCCGGAATGGTTATGATGATTGAACCTATTGATAAATGTATTTCAGAACTAAAGGCGGAAAGGGATTACGACGAAATAATATACATGACTCCCGATGGCAAAACTTTTAACCAGCACACAGCCAACGAACTTTCGCTTAAAGAAAATATTATTATTCTTTGCGGGCATTACAAAGGCGTGGACCAACGTGTTCGCGATCACTTTATAACCCGCGAAATCTCTGTTGGCGACTTCGTTTTAAGCGGTGGCGAACTTGCTGCGGCTTTAGTTTGTGATGCTGTGATACGTTTAATTCCAGGCGTTTTGGGAAATGAAACCAGCGCACTGACAGATTCCTTCCAAGACGATTTATTAGCGCCCCCAGTTTATACCCGCCCTGCAGACTATAAAGGTTGGACCGTTCCCGAAATCCTCACAAGCGGTAATACCCCTAAAATTGAAGAATGGCGCGAAGAGCAGGCTTATAAGCGCACTAAGGAGCGTAGGCCGGATTTGTTGGAGTAAATTTTTCAAAGCGGGTTTTTAAAAAAAAGAATGAGCAGCTTTAATCTTACGTAATAAATCATTATTTTTACACGTAAAACAATTTGCAATGGACAAAAAACTCACATTAAGTCTAGACGGAACAGTCATTGAAAGTGCAAAAACCTATGCAAAATTGCACAATACAAGTCTGTCCAAACTGATTGAATCGTATTTGGATTCGCTTACAAAACGCAAAAAAAAAGGAGGCGATATCACACCTTTGGTAGAAAGTTTAAGCGGTGTAATAGAGCTTGAAGAGAATTTCGATGCAAAAGATGCTTACTCGAAATACTTAATTGAAAAATACAAATGAGCAGAATATTGATTGATACCAATATTGTTATAGATTTACTTGCAATGCGAAAAGATTTCTATGACGAAGCTGCCGATCTGTTTTCGCGTGCGGATAAAAAAGAACTTAATTTGGCTATTTCAGCTTTAACTTTTGCAAACACCAATTACATCCTCACTAAACTGAAATCAGCAAAAGAAGCCCGCGAAATATTACGGAAATTTAAGCTTCTCGTTGAAATATTAAGTTTAGATGATAAAATTACGCAACTGGCCTTGAGCGATGACAATTTTCCAGATTTTGAAGACGGATTACAATATTACTCAGCTATGGAAAATCACATTGATATAATTCTTACCCGTAATAAAAGAGATTTTAAAAATTCTAAAATTCCAGTTTTAACTGCAAAGGAATTTTTGGCAAAGAAATAGAACTTTGCGGTTATACCAAAAATCAACTAAAACCAACCTGAAATGAAAACCAACCAAATAATAACAATCCTACTCGCAGTCGTTCTTTTCACTGCCTGCAAAAACGAATCAAAAGAAAAAAAAGAAACTAAAACTGAAAATAACGTGAGTGCAGCTTTCAACAAAATACTCGACAATTATTACCAAGAAGGATTAAAATTAAATCCGCTGGCTGCAACATTTTCGGGTGATACACGCTACAACGACAGTTTCCCAAATTTCCTTTCGGATGAATATACTTCTGAATTGAAAAAATATTATACCCACTACAAGGAAGAAGCATCAAAATTTAACGATGCCGATTTAAGCGAAAACGAAAAGATGAGCAAGGACATTCTGCTGTGGGAATGCAACATAAACCTTGAAGCGCTTACTTTCAAAAACAGCACCTATTTTCCTATTGACCAAATGTGGTCCGTTAATTTGATGATGGGGCAATTGGCTAGCGGCAGCAGCGCGCAACCATTCAAAACCCTGGAAGATTACAACAATTGGCTAAAGCGTTTGGACGGTTATGTGGTTTGGTTAAATTCCGCAGAAAGCCGAATGAAGGAAGGAATGGCGGCAGGTTATGTGCTTCCAAAGTCGTTAATTGTAAAAGTGGTTCCTCAGTTAAAAGCAATGACAGAACCCAATTTGGAAAAAAATCTATTTTATTCACCTGTAAAAAACTTTCCTGAAAACTTTTCTGCAGAAGACCAAAAACAACTTACCGAAGCCTATTCAAAAATGGTTTCTGAAAAAATTATTCCCGCATATCAAAGCCTTCATGATTTTATGGCTGGCGATTATTTAAAAGCAGGAAGAGCTACCACTGGAATTGCAGATACACCAAACGGAGAAGCATATTACAAACACCAAATAAAACTGTACACAACCACAGAAATGACCGCCGATGAAATCCATCAACTAGGTTTAAGCGAAGTGGCGCGTATCTCTTCAGAAATGGAAAAAGTGAAGGAACAGATTGGCTTTAAAGGTGATTTAAAAGCGTTCTTCAATTTTGTGCGTACCAATAAAGAGTTGATGCCCTACAAAGAACCGCAACAAATCATCGATCACTTCTACGCCATTTACGATACAATGAAACCAAAACTGGAAGTGCTTTTCGACAAAAAACCGAAAACGGCTTTTGAGGTAAAACAGACTGAAAAGTTTCGTGAAAATTCTGCAAGTGCTGAGTACAACCCCGGCAGTTTGGACGGTACGCGACCCGGAATTTTTTATGTTCCAATTCCAAATGCTTCGGAATATAATGTGTACAGTGATGAGTCTTTGTTTTTGCACGAAGCCATTCCAGGGCATCACTATCAAATTTCATTAACACAGGAAAATGACGACTTGCCAATGTTCCGTAAAACTCTTTTCTACAGCGGTTACGGCGAAGGTTGGGCGCTTTACAGTGAGTCATTAGGAAAAGAACTTGGACTTTATACAGATCCATACCAATATTTTGGAATGCTGGGCGCCGAAATGCACCGCGCCGTGCGTTTGGTTGTTGATACTGGAATGCACTCCAAAGGCTGGACGCGCGAACAGGCCATTCAATATTGTTTAGAAAACGAAGCCGAGCCAGAAGCGGGAATTATTTCAGAAATAGAAAGATATATGGCAAACCCCGGGCAGGCGTTGGCATATAAAATAGGGCAATTAAAGATTTTGGAACTGCGCCATAAAGCAGAAAAAGAATTGGGTGATAAATTCAAAATTGCTGAATTCCACAATCAGGTTTTGGAAACAGGTTGCATACCTTTACAATTGCTTGAAAATAAGATTAATAATTGGATTACTAATTCTAAATAAAGCTAAACTCCTGCAACGCAAAAAAAGGAATTAAATCTTGCTTCATAAATTTAATTGCTTACTTTTGCACCCACTTAATCCAACCTCTGGCGAAAATCGCGAATGTTGTTTTATTTAAACCTTATCAAATTAACAAAATGGAAGCGTTAATAAAATTTGTACAAGACGAATTTGTAACAAAAAAAGAATTTCCTGAATTCGGAGCTGGTGATACTATTACAGTTTACTACGAAATCCGTGAAGGTGAAAAAACAAGAACCCAGTTCTTTAGAGGTGTTGTAATCCAAGTTAAAGGAACAGGTATTACTAAAACTTTTACAATTCGTAAAATGAGCGGTACTGTAGGTGTGGAACGTATCTTCCCACTTAATATGCCAGCCCTTCAAAAAATTGAGATCAACAAAAAAGGTAGCGTGCGTAGAGCTCGTATTTACTACTTTAGAGGTCTTACCGGGAAAAAAGCCCGTATCAAAGAAAAACGTATGTAGTTTATACTTTGTTGAAAACTATGAAAAGCCCTGTTTTTACAGGGCTTTTTTTATGAACAATTGTTTATAAGCTATGTTTGTAAACTGTGGATTTTTAAAGACTTATAAAATATTGCATATCAAATTTTCCGTTCTATATTAGCACTATCAAAACGGCCTAACAGCCAAGATGATAAAATAAAGTAACGTTCTTTTACACCATTTTTTTAAATCGCTTATGAAGCTAACGCTCGCAAGACGGTTAGCCTCTAAAAGTTTGAAAAAATAAAAAGAAAACACTTTACAGGCTTTTTTTGATTGCTTGAGGTACTCACGATCTTTAGATTATTAGTATTGAGATTGAAAAAAGTTTTTGGGTCAGTTTTTTGAAAATGGCATTAACCTCACGGAAGATGCAAATTACAAAATTTTGAACCCGTGTAAGTAAGCAACGATCGCAAGGGTATAATAAACTTGCCCAGAATTCGCTCCGGTGAATTGGTCGGTAAAAGTTTACTTTACAAGGAGCCATATCACAATGTATTTATACGGTGATATGGCTTTTCTTGTTTTAGATACTTTTCAGTCGATGAGTTGAGGGGTTGAGAAGTTTAGAGTTGAACTAATGACTTATTTTTTTAATTTCCCTCAACTCCTCAACCCCTCAACCCCTCAACTTTTAAACTCCTAAACTTATAAACTCCTTTCAGAAGCTCTTCCAAATCGCTATATTTGCATTCCTTAAAATTTCAAAAATTCTATTCAAAAAAGCACTTCAATGACAAAAACTTCCAAAATTATATATACCAAAACCGATGAGGCCCCGGCTTTGGCAACCCATTCTTTTTTACCTATTGTTCAAGCATTTACTTCCCCCGCAAACATAAAGCTGGAAAGTCGTGATATTTCGCTAGCGGCAAGAATCTTGGCGGTTTTCCCAGAATTTCTATCGGAAGAACAGCGCGTGAATGATGATTTGACGGAATTGGGAGAACTTGCAAAAACCCCAGAAGCAAACATCATAAAACTTCCTAATATTAGCGCCTCCCTTCCGCAGTTAAATGAAGCCATTGAAGAACTTCAAAAGAAAGGTTTCAATATTCCAGATTACCCTGAAACTGCTACTACTTCCGAAGAAAAAGAAATAAAGGCAAAATATGACAAAGTAAAAGGAAGCGCAGTAAATCCTGTTCTCCGTGAAGGAAACAGCGACCGTCGCGCCCCAAAAGCCGTAAAAAATTACGCTAAAAAACATCCGCACAGTATGGGTGCTTGGAGCAGTGATAGTAAGAGCCACGTTGCCACAATGCAACAGGGTGATTTCTTTCACAATGAAAAATCATTGACGATGGCTGCTGATGATACTTTGAGTATCGTTTTAGTAGAAAATGGTGGAAATAAAACAGTTTTAAAGGATAATCTAAAAGTCTTAAAAGGCGAAATCATCGATACTACTGTAATGAGTAAAAAAGCATTGATTACGTTTTTGGAAGAACAAGTGAAAGATGCCAAAGAAAAGAAGGTATTGTTTTCTGTGCATTTGAAAGCTACGATGATGAAGGTGAGCGACCCGATTATTTTTGGGTATGCGGTGAAAGTCTATTTTGAGGATCTTTTCAAAAAATATGCCGATACTTTTAAGAAATTAGGGGTTAATGCCAACAACGGTTTGGGCGATTTGGAGAACAAACTTTCCGAATTAAACGAAGACGAAAGAGACGCTATTCTTCAGGACATTAAAAAAATAATGGCCGAAAATCCAGATTTGGCAATGGTGAATAGCGACAAGGGCATCACAAATCTACATGTGCCAAGTGATGTTATTATTGATGCTTCTATGCCTGCAATGATCCGCAACTCTGGCAAAATGTGGGGACCTGATGGGAAATCTCACGATACTAAAGCTGTAATACCTGATAGCAGTTACGCAGGTGTTTACGAAGCCACTATCGAATTCTGCAAAAAACACGGAGCCTTTGACCCAACCACAATGGGAACCGTTCCGAACGTAGGTTTAATGGCTCAAAAAGCCGAAGAATATGGAAGCCACGATAAAACTTTTGAAATTTCCACGGATGGAAAAGTTCAGGTTTTGGATGCTTCCGGAAAAGTGATTATTGAACACAAGGTTGAAAAAGGAGATATTTGGAGAATGTGTCAAGTAAAGGATTTACCTGTTCAAGATTGGGTAAAGCTTGCCGTTGAGCGTGCGCGGGCAACCGGAAATCCAGCTGTATTTTGGTTGGATGAAAACCGTGCCCACGATGCCGAACTCATCAAAAAAGTAAATAAATACCTTCCAAATCACAATACTGAAGGACTTGAAATTAAAATCCTTTCTCCCGAAAAAGCGACTGAATATACTTTGGAACGCGTAAAAGCGGGACAAGACACAATCTCTGTAACAGGAAACGTACTTCGTGACTATTTAACTGACCTCTTCCCTATCCTTGAATTGGGTACGAGTGCAAAAATGCTTTCAATCGTTCCATTGATGAATGGCGGCGGTTTGTTTGAAACTGGTGCTGGAGGTTCTGCTCCTAAACATGTTGAACAATTTTTAGAGGAAAACCATCTTCGTTGGGATTCTTTGGGTGAATTTTTAGCGCTTGCAGTTTCTTTGGAACATTTAGGCACAAAATACGATAATCCAAAAGCTATAGTTTTAGGTGATGCTTTAGATGAAGCCACCGAAAAATATCTCGAAAACAGCAAATCACCTTCACGAAAAGTAAAGGAACTGGACAACCGCGGAAGCCACTTCTATTTGGCGATGTATTGGGCGGAGGCGCTTGCAAAACAAGACAAAGACGCAGATTTGAAAAAAATCTTCACTCCAATCGCAAAAGAATTGAAAGAAAACGAAGCCAAAATAAATAATGAATTGATCGCCGTTCAAGGACATTCAGTAAACATTGGTGGTTATTACGAACCAACCGATAAGCTGGTTTCGGAAGCGATGCGACCGAGCAAAACTTTTAATAGCATACTTTCAGAAATAAAGTAATAATCTAACCGTTTTAAAACCTTCAGTACAGCTGGAGGTTTTTTTATATATAACAATCAAACATTTGAAAAAAATACTAACTTTTCTACTTTTTCTCGGAAGCTTTACAGCCTTCGCTCAGGAAAAATTTACTATCAGCGGCACAATTTCTGAAGCGGATACAGGCGAAACTTTGATTGGTGTAAATGTTATCATCCCTTCGCTTCAAACAGGTACGGTAACCAATCAGTACGGTTATTATTCCATTACACTTCCCAAAGGTGATTATGAAATTGTTTATAGCAGCATTGGTTTTGCTTCACAAAAAATTCAAATTTCCCTGTCCGAAAACATAAAAAAAGATTTGGAATTGGCCACCGACACTGAAAGTCTGGATGAAGTGGTGATAGAAACCGATAACGAAAGGCTAGATGTGCGAAGTTCGCAAATGAGCGCCAACACACTTTCGACCACAACCATTAAAAAAATTCCTGTGGTTTTGGGCGAAGTTGATGTTATCAAAGCAATAACGCTGCTTCCCGGAGTTACGAGTGCGGGCGAGGGCGCCAGCGGATTCAACGTTCGCGGTGGCGCTGCTGATCAAAATTTAATTTTGTTGGACGAAGCCACACTTTATAATTCTTCGCATTTGTTCGGTTTCTTTTCGGTTTTTAATCCAGATGCCATTAAAGATTTGACGCTTTACAAAGGCGGGATTCCGGCCCGTTATGGTGGAAGAATTTCTTCAGTTTTGGATATTTACCAAAAAGACGGAAACAAGCGGGAATATCATGCCAGCGGCGGGATTGGATTGGTTGCCAGCCGTTTGCTTTTGGAAGGCCCCATAAAAAAGGACGAAGCATCGTTTTTGATTGGAGGAAGAAGTAGCTACGCGCACTTGTTTTTGCCTCTTTTCGACAATGATAATGTAGCATACTTTTATGATTTGAATGCCAAGCTTAGTTATAATCTAAACGATAATAATCGCCTTTATTTGTCCGGTTATTTCGGAAGAGATGTTTTTGAAATCTCTGATAGCTTCGCGAATAGCTTTGGAAATACAACGCTAAATCTTCGTTGGAATCATCTTTTTTCAGATAAATTGTTTTCGAATCTATCTTTGATTTATTCAGATTATTATTACGGTTTGGAACTAAAATTTGTGGAATTCGATTTTGATAGCGGCATTCGAAACTTTAATTTGAAGTATGATTTTTCGCATTACATTTCAAATAACGTAGATTTGCGCTACGGAATCAACAGTATTTATTACAAATTCAATCCAGGTGATGTAACGCCAACTACGGAAGATTCTGGAATCAATCCTTTTAAACTTACTGATAAATACGCTTGGGAAAACGCAGTGTACGTTGATGCTGAAATAGAACTTTCAGATAAAATCTCGGTACAGGCTGGGCTTCGTCTTTCTACTTTCAACCGTTTGGGGCAGGATCAATTGTTTTTATATGAAAACGACAACCCGATAATTTACAATCCAAGTTTGGATATTTATCAAAAAGCAACGCCCATAGATACCTTTTCTTTTAGCAGAAGTGAAACAATAAAATCTTTTGCCAATTTGGAGCCGCGCTTTGCAATTTCCTATTTGCTGAATGACGATTCTTCCATAAAAGCGAGCTATAACAGGATGACCCAATACATTCATTTAATCAGCAACACCACTTCCCCGACGCCTTTTGATATTTATGCGCCGAGCGGAAAATATATTGAACCACAGTTGGGAGATCAAGTGGCATTGGGGTATTTCAGAAATTTCAAAAATTATTCCCTCGAAGTGGAAACTTTTTACAAAAAGGTAAAAAATCGTTTGGATTATGTGGACGATGCCGATTTAATTGCAAACGACGCGGTGGAACAAATTCTGCTGAAAAGTGAAGCAAGAGCTTACGGACTTGAAGTTCTTTTCAAGAAAAACACAGGAAAATTGCAAGGTTGGATTGCTTATACCCTTTCAAAAAGTGAACAAAAAACACCTGGAAGAACACCTATAGAAACTGGAATAAACAATGGTGAATGGTACAATTCAGCTTGGGACAAAACGCACGATATTTCTGTAACTGGACAATATGAACTTACCAATAAATGGTCTTTTGGCGCAAATTTCATTTTCCAAACCGGAATACCAACCACCTATCCTGAAGGACAATATGAATATAATGGCGTAATAGTTCCTGTGTACGAAGCTCGTAACAGCAGTCGCCTTTCTACATTTCATCGCTTAGACCTTTCTGCCACTTGGACGCCAAAACCTGAAAGTACAAAACGCTGGAAAGGTGAATGGGTTTTCAGCATTTACAATGCCTACAATCGTAAAAATGCGGCTTCCGTATCGTTTCGCGAAAACACTGATATTAATCAAAATGAAGCCGTTCGGCTTTCCATTTTTGGGATAATCCCTTCGGTAACCTATAATTTTAAATTTTAAGAGTATGAAGAAGTTATTTATATTGGTGATTTTCTTCGGAATAGTTACTTCCTGTGAAGATGTAATTGATGTTGAGCTTAATGATGCACCACCGAGATTGGTAGTAGAAGCAAATTTGAATGTTTGGGAAGATGGCAGTAATAGTGCAGCAGTCAGGTTAACCACTACTGCGCCTTTTTTTGATAATGATGTTCCTTTTGTTACTGATGCATCAATCACCGTAACGGACGAAAATGGTATTGTTTATCCTTTTAATTATACCCAAGACGGCGTTTACGTGTCAAGCATTGCGCTTCAACTGAACATAGAATATAAATTGACTATACTTTATAAAGAAGAAACCTATACAGCCACGGAAACGCTTTACACTGTTTCCCCTTTGGAATTTGTTGAACAGCGTGATGATGGTGGTTTTACAGGGGAAGATATTGAGTTGAAAGCATTTTTCACCGATCCAGCAGGCGAACAAAACTTTTATTTTTTTGAAGGACTCTCAGAAAGAGGTGACGTTTTAGACGTTTATAAAGATGAGTTTTTTGATGGAAATACCATCTTTGGATATTATTTGGTTGAAGATTTAGCGCCCCCTGACGAAGTACAATTCAATATTTACGGCGTAAGTGAAGCGTATTATAACTTTATGTTTATCCTTTTACAACAAACTGGAGGCGGTGGTGGTCCTTTTGAAACACAGCCAGCAACCGTTCGTGGCAACATTATAAACGAAACAAATCCCGATAATTATCCGTTGGGCTATTTTAGGGTTTCAGAAGTTTCTACACTCAATTATACTGTTCAATAACCATATTTTTAATCGTAAATTTGAATATGTCTTTTATTAAAACAACGGAATCCGATTCAAAATACAATCATTTGGAAAAAATGAGCGTTTCCGAATTGCTTCAAAACATCAACAACGAAGACAAAACCGTTGCATTTTCTGTTGAAAAATCACTTCCCCAGATTGAAAAACTTACCGAAAAAGTAGTTGAAAAATTAAAGGATGGAGGAAGGTTATTTTACATAGGCGCAGGAACGAGTGGCCGTTTGGGAATTGTAGATGCCAGCGAATGTCCGCCAACTTTTGGTGTTCCGTACGATTTAGTTATCGGTTTGATAGCAGGTGGCGACACCGCCATTCGTAAAGCCGTAGAGTTTGCTGAAGATTCCGAAAACCAAGGTTGGCAAGATCTTCAGAAAGAAAACATTTCAGAAAAAGATATTGTTATTGGCATTGCAGCTTCCGGCACTACTCCCTATGTGATTGGCGCGCTAAAAAAATGTAATGAAAACAATGTTTCCACAGGTTGTATAACTTGCAATGAAGGAAGCCCTTTGGCGGTTACCGCAAAGTTTCCAATCGTTGTTACGGTAGGACCCGAATTTGTTACTGGAAGTTCTCGAATGAAAGCTGGAACGGCTCAAAAATTAGTTTTGAATATGATATCAACCACTGCGATGATTCAATTGGGAAGAGTAAAAGGAAACAAAATGGTTGATATGCAATTGAGCAACAACAAACTTGTGGATCGCGGTGTACGAATGATTATGGAAGAATTGAATGTTTCAGAAAGAGAAGCGCAAGTACTTTTAGAAAAACATAAAAATGTTCGCAACGCAATAAACAATTTTCAAAATGGGTAAAGAACACACAGATTTTGATTTATTGAAGAAGGGTTTAAAATTTATGGCATTCGCATTACCATTGCTCTTTTTGAGCCCCTATCTATTAACTCTTTCATTTTTGAATAAAGAAACGTTTATGTTTTATGTGTTTCTTTTCTTTGGAATTATAGCCGGTGCAGGTGCTATTTATCTTTGCTTTAAAGGGATAAATACTATTTTGAAGTCCATCTTTTAACTTTCCC
Organism: Aequorivita nionensis; assembly: GCF_046352995.1. Lineage (GTDB taxonomy): Bacteria > Bacteroidota > Bacteroidia > Flavobacteriales > Flavobacteriaceae > Aequorivita > Aequorivita nionensis. Next base: position 27,149 of record NZ_CP130281.1, read on the forward strand.
GCATACTTTCCCTACCGTTTAGACTAATTAGAAAATTTCTCTTTACCCATAAAAAAAAGCCTTCACCAAATAAATGGTGAAGGCTTTAAAGGAAGGCGGCGACCTACTCTCCCACGAGATGCAGTACCATCGGCGCAAACGGGCTTAACTTCTCTGTTCGGAAAGGTAAGAGGTGAGCCCCGTCGCTATAACCACCTTAGTTATTGGTATTAGGGATTAGGTGGCGGGATTAGTTTGTCACTAATTCCAGATTCCTAATCTACTAATGCCTCCCAGCATCCGCCGGGAAAATATCTTGACATAGGGAAACAAACAATAGGGGAAAAGCTGAACCTTGCTTAAAAAAAGAGTT
>NZ_CP130281.1:3330000-3411736 GCF_046352995.1 Aequorivita nionensis
TACAAACGGCGCCAATTCAGTATTTGCTGCAGATCTGGATGGCGATGGCGATATGGATATGATTTCCGCTTCCACAAATGATGATAAAATAGCATGGTACAAAAACATTGACGGATTAGGTGCCTTTGGGCCCCAGCAAATAATTTCAGAAACCGCATTGGGAGCTTATTCTGTTTTTGCAACAGATATTGATGGAGATGGTGATATGGATATTCTTGCAGCATCTTATTTTGATGATACCATTGGTTGGTTTGCAAACAATGGCCAAGGAACTTTTGGTTCAAGACAAATAATTTCTACCCTAGCAGATGGCGCATCCTCAGTATATGCAAATGATGCTGATGGCGATGGTGATATGGATGTATTTTCAGCTTCAGCTACGGATGATAAAATTGCTTGGTATGAAAACACGAACGGACAGGGAAATTTCGGAGCACAACAAGTGATTTCTACAAATTTTGATTACCCATTAGAAGTTGTTGCAGGTGATATTGATGGTGATGGAGATATGGATATTCTTTCAGGAAGCAGATATAACAACAGCCGTGTAGCTTGGTTTAAAAATACAAACGGCCAAGGAAATTTTGTTTTTCAGCAGGAACTAACTACAGATATTTCATATTGCCGCGCAGCTACTCTCGCAGACATGGATGGTGATGGAGATTTGGATATTGTGGCAACATCATGGACTTTTGGAAGCCATCGGGTTATTTGGTTTGAAAACACCAATGGACAGGGAAACTTTAACAACACACCAAATACTGTTGGGCTATTAACCAATAATGCAAACCCAGAAACGCTTTATGCAAAAGATTTTGATAATGATGGAGATTTGGACATTGCCGTTGGAACTTATAATTAAGGATTTTCTTGGTTTAAAAATAATGGCTTTGGTACTTTCGGTGCTAAGCAAATTATAGATAATGATATTGAAGATGTGCAAGCTATTTTTTCCGTAGATATAGATGCAGATGGTGACCAGGACCTACTAATGGCTTCTAGCAGGGCAGATAGAATAGCCTGGTACAAAAACACAAATGGGCAGGGAAGCTTTGGCCAAGCTAATGAATTGGCAGCTATAAACAGTGCAAATGGTGTGTTGAGTGTTCTATCAGCAGATTTAGACGGTGATGGAGATAAAGATATCCTTTCTGCATTGTCCTTTGATGATCGAATTGCTTGGCAAGAAAATCTTGACGGACAGGGTTCTTTTTCTGAACTTATAACAATAGGTAATTTAAACAATCCTTATTCTGTATTTGCGGGAGATATAGATGGAGACGGAAATACGGATGTCATTACAACAGGTCAAGATAGACTAGTCTGGTATAAAAATCTTGATGGTAATGGAAATTTTGGTACAGAACAAGTCATAAATACCGAAGATTATTCTGTAACAGTATATGCCACAGACATCGATAACGACGGTGATTTAGATGTTTTTTCTTCCGACGGGACCAATATTTACTGGCATGAAAACCTTGATGGTAACGGAAATTTTGGCCCCATTCAAATAATATCTAATGAATTTACATATAGTGATTCTCTGGTAACCGCAGATTTGGACGGTGATGGCGATAAAGACTTAGTAGTGACCGATGCATTTGATGGCCAAGTAGTTTGGTTTGAAAACATGGATGGGGAAGGAAATTTCAGCACCAGTAATACAATTGACACCCTAGAGTCTCCAGAATCTGTCTATGTGGCTGATTTGGATAACGATGGAGACATAGATATAATAACATTGGATTACTCTACAAATGAAGTAATGTGGTATGAAAACATCGATGGGCAAGGGAACTTTGGAAGTGTAAGAATTATTTCAACGACAGTTGAAAGAGCATTTAGTGTTTATGCCAAAGACCTTGATAATGATGGAGATGTTGATATAATGTGTACCGCTTATAGTCCTAATGAAGTAATTTGGTTCCAAAATGATGGTGCTGGAAATTTCAACTTCCAACAAACGATATCCTCAAATATTTTTTCTGCTAACAGCATTTTTGCTGATGATTTTAACGGTGATGGCAAAATAGACATTCTTGCATCATCATACGCTAAGGACGAAATAATCTGGTTCGAAAACAAAGGCCCATTGGGAATAGAGGAAAACATAACCAATCTTTTCAGCATTTACCCAAATCCAACAAACGGAATTTTTAATATAAATAGCAATTCAACAATTACTGAAATAGCTGTTTATAACAACCTCGGGCAACTGCTTTTCACTTCTGAAGAAAACAACCAAGTAGATATTTCAGCTTTAAGCGAAGGAATCTATTTTGTAAAAATCAAAGGTGAAAACGGACAAACCGAAACTAAAAAAGTGGTAAAAAAATAAATTGAAGTATCTTTCAAGGTAATTTATCCAAGCCCTTGAAAACAATCACCCGCACTGTCTGGATTCTTTCCCTCGTCAGCCTGTTTACAGACATGGCCAGCGAAATGCTCTATCCAATAATGCCAATCTATTTAAAAAGTATTGGGTTTTCAATATTACTTATTGGCGTGTTGGAAGGTTTGGTTGAAGCCGTGGCGGGATTGAGCAAAGGTTATTTCGGACAACTTTCTGATAGTAAGGCAAAACGCGCTCCTTTCGTGCAACTCGGTTACTCGCTGAGTGCCATTTCAAAACCGATGATGGCCTTTTTTGTGTATCCGCTGTGGATTTTCTTTGCAAGGACCACAGACCGTTTAGGAAAAGGAATCCGTACAGGCGCTCGTGACGCCATGCTTTCAGCGGAGACGACAAAGGCAAACAAAGGAAAGGTTTTCGGATTTCACCGGTCTATGGATACCTTTGGAGCAGTCCTCGGTCCTGCCCTTGCATTATGCTATCTCTATTTTTATCCCGAAGATTATATAAACCTTTTCTACATAGCCTTCATTCCCGGCATTTTGGCGGTAATTGCCTCCTTCCTTTTAAGAGACAGAAAGGCTGAGACCACTTCTCAAAAAAAGAAAATAAATTTCTTCTCCTTTATAAATTATTGGAAACAAAGTTCCTCAGAATACAGAAAAGTAGTTCTTGGCTTACTCTTTTTTGCACTCTTCAACAGCAGCGATGTTTTTTTGCTTCTAAAAGCAAAAGATGCTGGATTAGACGATACTTGGGTAATCGGTGTTTACATTTTTTATAATTTAATTTACGCCCTCACCGCTTTTCCTTTGGGAAGTTTCGCCGATAAAATTGGTCTTAAAAAAATGTTCATCTTCGGATTGATCATCTTCAGTTTAGTGTACTTCGGAATGGGTTTAACTACAAATCTATACGCCATCATCGCCCTTTTCTTCGGCTACGGAATTTATGCCGCAGCCACCGAAGGCATTTCCAAAGCGTGGATAACAAACATTTCAAAGTACGAAAACACCGCGACGGCCGTGGGAACTTATTCCGCTTTCCAAAGTATTGTTGCAATGATCGCAAGCGTAATGGCTGGTTTGTTGTGGTTTTATTTTGGAGCGAATGTCACATTTTTGGTTACTGCAATTGCAACAGTTGTAGTGATTGTATATTTTTTAAAATTAAATTTCACCTCGAAAAATTAAAACTTTGAACTTTTAGCTTTAAACTTTCATTGTAAAACTTTAAACTTTCAACTTTCAACTTTAAAGGAAATACTATCTTTGCCCTCTGTTTAGAATTTTACACTTATGACAATTTCATACAACTGGTTAAAACAATTTATCAACCTCCCTTGGGACGCCGAAAAAACGAGTGAACTATTGACAGATCTAGGTCTTGAAGTAGAGGGAATAGAAGATTTTTCTTCAGTAAAAGGTGGTTTGGAAGGCGTTGTGGTAGGCCACGTTTTAGAATGTGCGCAACACACCAACGCAGACCGACTGAAAGTAACCAAAGTTGATGTTGGAAATGGCGAAATAATACAAATTGTTTGTGGCGCCCCCAACGTAGCCGTGGGCCAAAAAGTTCCTGTAGCCACCGTTGGCACTACACTTTATGATGCAGAAGAAAAACCTTGGCAAATAAACAAAGGAAAAATTCGCGGCGAAGTTAGTGAAGGAATGATTTGCGCCGAAGATGAACTGGGTCTCGGAAAATCGCACGACGGAATTATGGTATTGGACGCCAAACTAAAACCTGGAACAACTTTAGCCAAAGTTTTAGAAATAGAAAACGATAAAGTTTTTGAAATAGGATTAACTCCAAACCGCGCCGATGCTATGAGCCATTGGGGCGTTGCCCGCGATTTGAAAGCTGGACTGCTCCATCAAGGTATTTCTACAAAGCTAAATACACCATCAACCAGTAGTTTCAGAATAGACAACCGCACCCTGAAAATTGACGTTAATGTAAAAGACAGTGCTTTGGCACCACGTTATTGTGGAATAACCATAAGTAATCTTAAAGTTGGAACCTCTCCAGCTTGGCTTCAAAACAGGTTGAAATCTATTGGACTTTCACCAATAAACAACATCGTTGATGTAACCAATTATGTGCTCCACGAACTTGGTCAGCCACTTCATGCTTTTGATGCTGCAAAAATTTCAGGTAATACCGTTAACGTAAAAACAATACCTTCTGGAACAAAATTCACAACTCTTGACGGTATTGAACGCGAACTTCACGAAGAAGACTTAATGATTTGTGATGGTGAAAAACCTATGTGCATTGCCGGTGTTTTTGGAGGAATTAACAGCGGAGTTACAGAAAACACAACAAACATTTTTTTGGAAAGCGCATATTTCAACCCCGTAAGCATTCGCAAAACCGCAAAACGCCACAATTTAAGTACAGATGCTTCCTTCCGTTTTGAAAGAGGGATTGACCCAAACATTACAGATTACGCGCTTCGTTACGCCGCCATTTTGATTGTTAAAGTTGCCGGAGGACAAATAACGAGTGACTTAATAGATATTTATCCTAAGAAAATTGAAGACCACCAAGTTTTTCTGAATTTTGAAAAGGCAAATAAACTTATAGGTGAAGAAATTCCGAAGGAAACTATTAAAGACATCCTTACTTCCCTTGAAATGAAAGTGAATAACGTAACCGAAACAGGCATCGGAATGACCATTCCCGCCTACCGAAACGACGTTACCCGCGATGTTGATGTTATTGAAGAAATACTACGTGTTTATGGCTACAACAACATAAAGTTTACTCAAAAACTCAATGCTTCCATTTCCACGGTTTTGCCTGGTGAAGATTATGATGTTCAAAACAAAATTGCGCTACAATTAACCGGACTTGGTTTTAACGAAATGTTGAACAACTCGCTCACCACACCAAAATACAATGAGCTAAGCGAAACCATCAAAGAGAACTACAACGTAACTATGCTCAATCCCTTGAGCCATGATCTTTCTGTGATGCGCCAATCTATGTTGTTTTCAGGTTTGGAAGCTATTGAATATAACAGCAACAGAAAAAACAGTGATTTAAAATTATTTGAATTCGGAAAAACCTATCATAACTTTCCGGGTAGCCGCACAGAAACAAAACATTTGTCGCTCTTCATTACTGGATTAAAATCTGAAGGAAATTGGGCAACACCAGACACAAAAAGTAATTTCTTTTTCGGAAAAGGAACAGTTGTGTCTTTAATGGAACGCTTGGGGCTTGGCATGTACTCTGAAGAAAATACCGATAACGATATTTTTTCTGAAGGAATTGCCTTCCGTAGAAATAAAGAAATAGTTGTTGAATTCGGAATTGTAAGTAAGAAAATCACCAAAGAGCTTGATGTTGATGCAGAAGTGTTTTATGCAGATTTCAACTGGGATGCGGTGCTGAAACAAATCTCAACTAAAAATTTCAAGTTAAGACCAATCGCAAAATTCCAAGCAGCACAGCGCGATTTTGCTTTGTTGCTTGATGATTCAGTTCGGTTTGGCGAACTGCAAGCTGCAGCATATGGCGCTGAAAAGAAATTTTTAAAAGCCGTTACACTTTTTGATGTTTATAAAGGTAAAAACCTTCCGGAAGGAAAGAAAAGCTATGCTTTAAGTTTTACAATTCAGGATGAAGAAAAAACACTTACTGACAAACAGATTGATAAAATAATGAGCAAGCTTCAACAAAAATTCGAAACCGAATTTGGAGCAGTTCTTAGATAAAAGAATAAACCACAATAAAAAACAGCGGCCATATGGTCGCTGTTTTCATTTTAAATAAATGGGAAATTGGGGGCAATTTTATTTAGGCAAAACAACGCTATCAATAACGTGAATAACTCCATTTGATTGGTTTACGTCTGCAATAGTAACAGTTGCCATTCCTCCATTTTCATCCATTAAAACAACGTTTTTGCCTTTCATCATTACTGTTAAGGTTCCACCGCTCACGGTTTTGTAAGTTGCTTTTCCATTTCCTTTTTTGATGTCCTTCATAATATCTGCGGCACTATGTTTTCCAGCAAGTACGTGATAGGTTAAGATGGTTTGCAATGTTTTTTTGTTTTCAGTTTTTAGTAGATTCTCAACAGTTCCTTTTGGAAGTTTTTCAAAAGCCTCGTTTGTTGGTGCAAAAACCGTAAATGGGCCATCACCTTGAAGGGTTTCCACCAAATCTGCTGCTTTTACTGCTGCAACAAGTGTGGTGTGGTCTTTAGAATTTACTGCGTTTTCAATAATGTTTTTGGTTGGGTACATTGCGGCACCACCAACCATTACTGTTTTTTCTTTCATTTTGTCATCTTTCATCATTTTGCCTTGTGCAAAAATTGAAGAAGTTCCAGCCAAAAGGGCTATTGAGAATAATGCTGCTGTAAAAAGTTTTGATTTCATAATAATGTGTTTTTAGTTTTATGTTTATGTGCATATAAACGAAAGTCCGGAATCTGCGGTTTTGCAGTTTCCGGACTTTAAGGTTTATTTAACTTTTATAAAACTATTCTTCTGAAGTGGGAAAAATTAATCCATCAATAATATGGAAGAAACCATTTTTATGATAAAAATCTTGCGCGATAATGTTTGCCGTTCTATTTTCAGAATCAACCAATTGCAACTCTCCATTTGTTTCACGCACACCTAAGCTTTCACCTTCAAGGGTTTTTAAGTAAATGATCCCGCCTTTTTTAGCTATTTCGCTTTTCAAGGTATTACTATCTACTCTGCCAGGAACGGCCAAATATTTTACAACTGAATTGATAATCTTTGAGTTTCCCACAATAGAATCTCGTCTTTTTTTAGAGAGGTTTAAAAAAGCCTCATCTGAAATAGCAAAAAATGTTATCATTTCCTGGTTTTCCAGTTTTTTTCGCGAAGGTTCATTTTTTAATATTTTGGCCAAAATGGTAAAATCTGGAGCCTCTTCAATGTTTTCGTAAAAAGTTTTGCTTGAGGTGAAAGTACTCTCCCCCAAAGTTTTGGAAACTTCCGCGCTATCTGTTGAAAGGTACTTTTGTGCAGAAACGGTAGTTACCAAACAAACCATAAAAAAAAGCAGAAATGTATTTTTGAATTGCATAAAATTAATTTTTAAAGATTGTAAATATAGCAAATACAAAGCCAATTATTCTTCAAACGGAAAAGCCTTGGCTTTATTAGATATTTTTCTTGAAACTGTGTTAAATAGTTGTTTTGATGAAATGTACTGTGTAAATTTAATATCAAAAAAATTGCCTCCTATGTTTTCCAGAACCAATATAGAAATACAACTGCTTAAATTTCGTTCCAAACGGATTGGAGAGCAGGACATTATGGATGAAGTTCAACGTATTTTTTCAGAAAACGAAAAAAAGCGGGAAGAAATTATTTTAAGTTTAACCGAAAATCTCAACGAAGTTGAAAACCATCTCAATTTTGATCTGCTTGAAACCGAACACATTTTTCATATTGAAGACATTAAAAAACTTTGTATAACTTATCGCCTACGGTTTCTGGATTCGCATTATTTTAAAGGAGATTTTCCAGAAGAAGCCATTTCAGAAATACGGAGTCTTGAAAAAAAACATCAAATTGCTTTGAAAAACTTCAAAATAATTGCGCCCGCAAAACTTTTAAAGCTTGAAAATGCTGATGACCCTTTGCTGTTTGCGCCTATGGGCAATGACTATTTTTACTTAATCCATAAATGGGGCAATGATTTGCACCCTCTCCGCAAACTACAAATGTGGCCCTATAAAAGTTTTGATAATTTGGTCTTCACCGTTTTCCTTTTAAGTATCTTGCTTACCGCAATAGCTCCAATGCATTGGATTTCCAAAAACCCTGGAATTGCGGAATATCTATTTTTGGGTATTTTTATTTTTAAGGCTGTAGCAGGGATGGTTCTTTTTTATGGCTTTTCAAAAGGAAAAAATTTCAATGGAGCTATTTGGAACAGCAAATATTATAATGCTTGAATTTAGCAGTCAATAAAATAGATAACTCAATAACTTATTAATCTAATAATTTTAAAAATGTCAGAAAACAAAGAAGAAACAGTTCGCATATATACCGGCTCCGATATAATAGCAACAGGATTAGTAGGGAGATTGGAAGAAGTAAATATTACCCCAATACTTCGCGATGACGAACAAAGCGGAGTAATGTTTGGCTCTGGAAGTAAGTTTGATGATCAAGTTCGGGTATATGTTAGAAAAGATGAACTTGCCGTTGCACAGCCAATTGTAGATGCTTTTTTAAAAGAAATAGAAGAAGAATAAATGTCTGAAATAACGAGAATTTATACAGGCCCCACTTTAATTGCAAAAGGCTTGGTAGCAAGATTGAATGAAATTGGAATAAACCCAATTGAAAGAAACGATCACGACAGTAGTTTACGTGCAGGTTTCACAATGAGCATTGCAAACCAAAGCATGGTTTTTATTCGAAAAGACGAAATAGAAAAATCTCAAGCTACAGTTGATGAATTTTTAAAAGAAATAGGCGACCAATAAGTTTAGTCGCCTATTTTTTTATGCTTAAACTGCATACATTTTATCACGCAGTTCCTTCAATTTCTTGTCGCCCATATATTCATCAAAAGTCATGTAACGGTCTATCGCTCCATTTGGAGTTAGTTCGATTACTCGTGTACCTACTGTTTGTGCAAATTCGTGGTCATGGGTTGTTAACAATACAGTTCCTTTAAAGTTTTTAAGTGAATTGTTAAAAGCCGTAATTGACTCTAAGTCCAAATGGTTTGTGGGTTCGTCCAACATAAGAACGTTTGCACGAAGCATCATCATTCGGCTAAGCATACATCTCACTTTTTCACCACCTGAAAGTACATTGCTCTTTTTTAATGCTTCTTCCCCGCTGAAAAGCATTTTTCCAAGGAAACCACGAAGAAAAACTTCCTCGCGCTCTTCTTCAGTCTTAGCGTATTGACGCAACCAATCTACCAACGACAAATTATTTTTGAAGAATTCTTCATTGTCAAGTGGCAAATAACTTTGGTTTGTAGTAATTCCCCATTGAAAGGAGCCGCTGTCTGGTTTTGCATGCCCATTCAGTATTTCATAAAAAGCAGTAGCAGCACGAGAGTCACGTGAGTAGATTACCACTTTATCGCCTTTGGCTAAGTTAATGTCAACATTCTTGAAAAGTGTTTCGCCGTCAATAGAAGCAGAAAGTTTTTCAATATTCAAAATTTGATCGCCAGCTTCGCGTTCGCGTTCAAAAATAATAGCTGGATAACGGCGGCTAGATGGCTGTATTTCTTCAACGTTTAATTTATCGAGCATCTTTTTTCGTGAAGTTGCTTGCTTGCTCTTTGCCACGTTTGCACTAAAGCGCATAATAAATTCCTGAAGTTCTTTACGTTTTTCTTCAGCTTTTTTATTTTGCTGTGAACGTTGACGAGCTGCTAATTGGCTACTTTCATACCAAAAAGTATAGTTCCCACTATAATGATTAATTTTTCCGAAGTCAATATCACTAATATGGGTACAGACTGAATCTAAAAAGTGACGGTCGTGTGAAACTACAATTACGCAATTTTCATAATTTGCCAAAAAGTTTTCCAACCAATTGATGGTTTCATAATCCAAATCGTTGGTAGGCTCATCCATAATAAGAACGTCTGGGTTTCCAAATAATGCTTGTGCAAGCAGCACGCGCACTTTTTGTTTCCCGTCCAAATCCTTCATCAATGTATAATGGAGACTTTCATCAATACCAAGGTTTGACAACATAGCAGCGGCATCACTATCAGCGTTCCAACCGTTCATTTCTTCAAAAGTCACTTGCAGTTCGCCAATTTTTTCGGCATTATCATCAGTGTAATCTTCATAAAGCTTGTCAATCTGCGTCTTTATGGCAAAAAGTTCTTTGTTTCCACGAACCACGGTTTCAAGTACATTATATTCATCATAGGCATTGTGGTTCTGTTCAAGGACAGACATTCGTTTTCCTTTTTCCAAATGTACGTGACCAGAAGTAGGATCCTGTTTGCCTGAAATGATTTTCAGAAAAGTAGATTTTCCAGCGCCATTGGCACCGATTATTCCATATATATTGCCTGTATTGAACTGTGTGCTTACCTCGTCGAACAACACGCGTTTACCAAACTGAACCGAAAGATTTGAAACTGAAAGCATAAATTTTTAAATTTTGCGCAAAAGTAGCCATTTAAGCGATACACCGAAAACATTAACGTTTTAAAAATCCTTTTAACCATGATTTAACAAAATACAGTAAACGCCTAGGTTACATTTGTCTGTTAATTTTAATGGTAGTGCGATTGTTTAAAAAAATACTTCTTCTTTTATTAATTACCACGCTTTTTTCTTGTAAAAACAAGAATGAAAATACTGTGCGAACAACATATATAGGTGGCCAAATAGTAAATCCAACGGTTAACTACATTATTTTTTCCAAAGGCAACGAAATATTGGATACGGTAAAACTGGATGGTAACAACTTTTTTCATTACAAAACCGAAAAAATAAAAACAGGCTTATATTTTCTTAAGCACGGAGAATCCCAAGTTTTCTTTATTGAACCTGGCGATAGTTTGCTTATTCATTTAAATACTATTGATTTTGATGAATCCCTAGCCTATTCAGGGAGAGGTGGCGCGCAGAACAATTTGTTGATGGAGCTCTATCTAATGAACGAAACTGAAAACCAGAATTTGCAGAAATGGTATGCGCTCTCATCAACAGATTTTGATCAAAAGATTGATTCCTTAAAAGCAATAAAACTTAATAAATACGAAGAATGTATCAAAGAAAATGAAGTTGATGAAGGATTTAAAAAGGTTGCGCTTGCTAATATAAATTACGATTATTATTCAAAAAAAGAGATGTACGGTGCAGCAAACAGGAAGTATCCCGAAAAGTTCTCCAAAGATTTCTTTGATTATAGAAAGAAGATAGATTTTAAACAGAACGAGCTTAAATTTTACTACCCCTATTACCGTTTTATGAATCGGTATTTTGAAAATATGGTGTGTTCAGAATATGCCAATAAAAAACCGATTGATCGCAACTCTTTTGAATATAATCACCGAAAAATTGAATTAATTGATAGCATTGTTACGTCAGACTCTCTCAAGAACAGCTTGTTGCGCTATAATGCCATGTGGTATTTACTGAATGCCAAAGATGCTGAGGAAGAAGCCAAATTTTTTGAGACTTATTCAAAAATGAATACAGATGAAAAGAATCTTCTAGAGGTACGTAAAGTGTTTGATGCTTCGGTAAAACTTACTAAAGGCAACACAATTCCAAATGTGGCAGTGGTTAGCACGGACAATGTTGTAAAAGACCTGCAGAGCATTATTAAAGCACCATCTGTGGTGTATTTTTGGACTAGTCAGTCTGCAACTTTATATAAAAATATTCATAATCGTGCAGCAGAGCTAAAATCAAAGTATCCGGAATATGATTTTTTAGCCATAAATACTGATACCCATTATAAAAAATGGCGTGAAACTGTAAAGAAATCAAATTACAATCCCGTAACAGAATTTCAGCTTGAAAATTTGGCGGATGCAGAAAAGAAACTTGTTTTAAATGCTATGAACAAGGTTCTTATTGTTGATAAAAATGGAATTATCCTAGAAGGAAAAACCAATATGTTCAACACTAACTTTGAGGAGTTATTGCTTGGTTTTTTGAATAGATAAGTGCTTCGCCTAGTTAATTTCCTTTTTTATAATCTTCCAAAAACTGTTTTAAACCACTGTCAGTTAAAGGATGTTTCAACAAACCTTCAATAGATGAAAGCGGTCCGGTCATAACATCAGCCCCAATTTTTGCGCAGTTTATAACGTGCATCGTGTGGCGAACGGAGGCTGCAAGGATTTTTGTTTCGAAACCGTAGTTGTCATAAATCAAACGGATATCTGCAATTAGTTCAAGACCGTCGGTTGAAATATCATCCAGTCTTCCTATAAATGGCGAAACGTAGGTTGCGCCAGCTTTTGCTGCCAACAACGCTTGCCCTGCTGAAAAAACCAAAGTACAATTAGTGCGAATTCCGTGATCTGTGAAATATTTAATTGCTTTTACACCTTCTTTTATCATTGGCACCTTCACTACAATTTGTGGGTGAAGTTCTGCTAGCTCCTCGCCTTCTTTAACCATTCCTTTAAAATCGGTTGCAATTACCTCTGCGGAAACGTCGCCATCAACAATATTGCAAATATCTACATAGTGTTTCAAGATATTGTTACGGCCGGTGATGCCTTCCTTTGCCATCAGAGATGGATTGGTGGTTACACCATCAAGCACTCCCAAGTCTTGGGCTTCACGGATTTGGTCAAGGTTTGCGGTATCGATAAAGAATTTCATAAATGTGGATTTATATTATTGTTGTAAAAATAGCGAAGAATGTTTCCATGAAATAGCGTTGTTGAAAAAGATTGATAAGTTGGTTGTCTGTTCTCAATTCTCTGTTATCGGTTTTCTGTTGTTGCAAAAAAGGAGAATGTGGATTGCGGGAGTGAAAATGTTTTTTGCGGGGGGCTAATTGTTAGTTGCAGGAAGAAAAATGTATAATCCGGGAGGTAAAATGTTAGTTGCGGAAAGAATAGTGTGAAATGTGGGGGGTTAAATGTTAATTGCGGGAAGGAAAATGTTGTTTGCGGGAAGGAGAATGTAAATTGCGGGAGGCCAAATTTTAAATGCTGGTAATAATTAGTGTTATGACAGTCTAATTCTTTGTATTATCATTTTCATTAACGAAAACTTCATCCTTTCTCCAAATATAAATAGGCATTGTTATTACACTTAAAAATAGTAGTAAAACAGTCCAATTGCCTTTTTTGTTTTTATCTATATTTTTGAAAGTCCAAATTCTAAAAATTAAATAAGCTAGAGCTGGTATATACAGTATACAAACTAGAAGGTTTTGATATTCAAAAGGAACTAGATTATTCGTTATCAAAGAAATAAGTCAATATTCCAAAAGGTGAGCGCATAAATTAGACTTATTAAATATGATATAGTTAATAATATTTTTAGGTATAATTTCATAAATAAATTATTCATCACTTCAACCCATAATGCTTCAAAAGCATCTGTTCATAAACCTTGTCGGGTAAAATACGTTTCAACACGATGGAGAATTTCTGCAATGATGAACCTACTTTATAATGAATTCTCGGGTTTTCGGTTTCAATAATTTTATGCACCATCTTTGCCATTTCCAAAGGATCACCTCCATTGTCCACGTGCTCATTCATCATTTTCAGGGTGTTGCCGTAATCTTTTTTATAAGGAGAATTTTCCAAAACTGGGGCGTGATAACGTCCTGCGGCAATGTTGGTGGCGAAATCACCCGGAGCGATGTTTGTCATTTTTACACCGAACTGTATTGTTTCCATACGCATTGCTTCAATAGTTATTTCTAAAGCAGCTTTGCTGGCGGAGTAAATTCCGCGGTATGGAAGTCCCATATATCCTGCTATGGAAGTGATATTCAAGATATGCCCAGAACCTTGTTTGCGCATTTGTGGTAGGACGGCTTTAATTACGTTTATAGGTCCGTGAAAGTTGGTTTGGAATGCTTTTTTTATTTCGCTTTCGGGAGTTTCTTCAATTGGGCCCGTAATGCCCACGCCGGCATTGTTAATTACCACGTCAATTCTTTCAACCTTGCTTAGTATTTCAGCAATGGCAGCTTCAATGGATTCAGTAGCATTAACTTCCATTTTTAAAAGAGGAAAGACGGAATCTGTAATTTTTTCAGGGTTTCGGCTTGTTCCAAATACTTGGTAACCGCGTTCAGAAAGGTATTCCCCAATGGCTTTACCAATTCCTGAAGAACCGCCCGTAATGAGTACTGTTTTTGGCATAAAAGGTTGTTGAAAAGCAAAGGTGCGTTTCTGCGGTGGGTTTTCCAAATAGTTTCTTGAAAAAGAAACAAGAACCAAGAAACAAGACTGAAGGGAAATAGGACAGATTTTGCAAAACATCTCAGACTCGTCTTGGTTCTTGCAGCAAAGCGGTCTTGATTCTTGACTCTTAAAATAGGAAAGTTTAGCGCACAAAAAATGGCAAGCTACCTACATCACACCGCTACGACCATTTACCTTTGCTGCGTTCCCGCCCTGGAGGATTCAACAGGAGCTGGTTGTGTAGGACTTGCCGCTGCAAAGATAAGGCTTTTTGAAGTTTTCGCAAGTATTTTTACATTTCAATTTTAATAAATACCTTGCGGAAAAATAATTTGAGTTATGAAAATTTATAACGTTTTAGCTCCTACCCTTTTAGTACTTTTAATGAGTGGCTGCGGAAATAATTCTGAAGAAAAAAAAGATGCTTTTTCACTGGAAATCAAAAATTCGAAGAAGACTTATACCCCAGAAGATACGCTGACAATTGCTTTAAACAACAAAAAAAATATTGAAACCGATTCAATAGTTTATTTTTTGAACAAAGACAGGATTGAAGTTTCTGGCAATACTATTTCACTTTCGGGAAAAAAACTTGGCGAGAAAGCACTAATTGCCAAAATTTACAGTGATGGCGAAGTGTTTGAAGCCTCGCAAAACATAACCATTCTGTCTTCCATAAAGCCAAAACTCTATACCTATAAAATTCTGGAAACCTATCCGCACGATATAAAAGCCTACACACAAGGTTTGGAATTTGAAAACGATACTTTATATGAAAGTACAGGACAGTACAAAGAATCATCGCTTCGGAAAACGGACTATAAAACCGGGGAAGTTTTAAAAATGGTAAAACTTTCAGATCAATATTTTGGGGAAGGGCTTACCATTCTTAACAACAAAATATATCAGCTTACCTATCGTGAAAATACCGGCTTTATCTATAATTTGAAAACCATGGAGCAAACCGGAACTTTTGTTTATGGCCAAAGCCGTGAAGGTTGGGGTTTATGCCACGATCCAGAAAACAACATATATAAAAGTGATGGAACAGACCGAATCTGGACTCTAAATTCAAACACTCTTGCAGAAAAAGATTACATTGAAATATTTACGAATACCAGTAAAATAAACAGCGTGAACGAGCTGGAATGGGTTGATGGGAAAATCTATGCAAACGTTTATCAACAAGGCTCCATAGCCATTATTGATCCTAAAAACGGTGCCGTGGAAGGCGTAATAGACTTGACTGATTTAAAAGATAAAGTTACACAACACCCAGAACTAGACGTTCTAAACGGTATTGCCTATAACGGAGAACCAAACATACTATACATTACAGGGAAAAACTGGGACAAGCTGTTTAAAATTGAGATTATTCAGAAATAAATTTCAGTTATAATCCTTTTCCCTCATTAAAACGACCGCTTTGCTCAAAAGCGGTTTTTTCATGGTTTGTTATTTGATTTCTTTGAATCATTAAAACCATCAAATCATGAAAAAATCCATCGTTATCAGTATTTCAGAGCCTTGCCACGAAGATTGGGCTAAAATGAACGCCACCGAAAAAGGAAAATTCTGTAGCGTTTGCACCAAAGAAGTTTTCGACCTCACTTCAAAAACCGATGAAGAATTGGTAAAAATTCTTACCCAAAACAAAAACGCCTGTGGCAGGTTGAAGAAATCTCAATTGAACCGAGAAGTAAAGTTGGAGCGCAAAAGTGGACAAAACTTTGCTCCTATTGCAGCTTCTATGCTGCTTCCGCTTACGCTTTTTTCAAACAATCCAACACCGTCAACTGATTCATCTTCAAAAAAACCGATGTTTTCAATGGGAATTGGCCGTTTCAGTAATAATGATTTAAGGCTTTCGGTCTTTACCAAAGGAATTGTAATGGATGAAAACGGAAATCCGTTGAAGAATGTTGAAATCATTTCCAACGAAACCGAAGCGCAAACTTGGACCAATAAAAACGGAGAATATGAAATTTATACTTTGGACAAGGAATGGCTCACTTTCAGCAGAGAAAATTTTGGAACACAAAAAATTCAACTGAACAATAAATCAGAATCCAGAAATATATACTTGATGTCTGATAGTCAAATAAAACCGATTGTCGTAGGCAGAATTGCCTTTGAACCAGAAAAAAAAATAGTTGAAAAAGCATCTGCAATTTATATAAATGGAACAGTAACCGACGATACTGGCTTGCCGCTCCCCGGAGTAAACGTAATCATAAAAGGAACCCTAGATGGCACCCAAACTGATTTTGATGGCAACTATTCCATTGAAACAAAAGCGGGAGACATTTTAGTGTTTAGCTATATAGGGTTTGAAATAAAAGAAATAACTGTTTCAAATCTTTCTAATTCAATTGACATTCAACTTACTTGGGCAATAATGGGAGAATTGGTTACGGTTACGGCTGGTGGGATTTCATACGAAGATTACCAACCCCAAAAAGATCCTGATTGGTATGAAAAAGCAAAGCAAGCTTATAAAAACACGGTTGAATTTATGAAACTAAAGCAAGAACGTAAAAAAGCAGTGCGAAAAGCAAAACGGAAAAACAAGTAAAAGTCGGCAGTTTCAGTAAGCAGTATCGCTCAGACTGCCTACTGAAACTCACCACTGAAAACTTCTTCAGAATACAATAATAAGCTTCATAAAAAGTTATATTTTTACCAAAATTATACTTGAATGAGGTATTTATACGGATTGGCAATATTGAGTTGCCTTATACTATGGAGTTCTTGCCGCAACGATTTTGAAACTGTTGCCAGTACTGGAAGTTTAGAGTTTTCAAAAGATACGGTTTATTTAGACACCATTTTTTCAAACATTGGTTCCAGTACCTATAACCTAAAAGTTTACAACCGAAGTGACGAGGATATCAATATTCCTACTGTTCGTTTGGCAGAAGGCGAAGCCTCTAATTATCGTTTAAACGTAGATGGAGTGCCTGGAAAAGTGTTTGAAAACGTTCAGATTCTTGCAAAGGACAGTATCTTTATTTTCATTGAAACCACTTTCAACGTTAATAACCTGCCAACAAACCCCAAGGAGTTTCTTTATACGGATCAACTTCTTTTTGATAGCGGCGGTAATGAACAGAAAGTAGAATTGGTAACACTTGTGAAAGATGCCGTTTTTCTTTTTCCTGAAAAATATCCCGATGGATCCTACGAAGCCATCAATCTGGGTACTGACGACGACCCTTTTCTTGTAAAAGGATTTTATCTTGAAGATAATGAACTAACATTCACCAATGAAAAACCATACGTAATCTATGGATTTGCAGCAGTTCCAAGCAACAAAACACTCACCGTTGAAGCAGGGGCACGCGTACATTTTCATAACTTGAGCGGAATTATCGTGGAAGAAAACGGAACTCTAAAAACAATGGGAGAAAAGAGCAATGACCCTGAATTGATGGAGAACGAAGTTATTTTTGAAGGCGACAGATTGGAACCTGGTTTTTCAGATATACCGGGTCAATGGTATGCCATTTGGCTTAGAAGCGGCAGTGTTAACAATGAATTTAAGTTTACCACAATTAAAAATAGCACTTTTGGTATTCGCATGGAAAACAGTCCGCTTTCATTAAAAAATGTTCAAATATATAACAGCACAAACATAGGTTTGTTGGCCATACATAGTGCAATTGATGGCGAGAATATGGTTATCAATAACAGTGGGCAATCTTCATTGGCTATACAGTTGGGTGGAAGTTATACATTTAGACATTGTACTTTTGCAAATTACTGGACTGAAGGCTTCCGCTCTTTTCCATCGGTTGTTATTGCTAATTATGCAGAATATTTTGACGGCTCTTCTACCGTAACCGAGGTGCACGACCTTGTTGCGGCCAATTTTACCAATTGCATTATCTACGGAAACGAACGCCGTGAATTTGGTCTTTTAAAGGATGATCAGGCAATTTTCAACTTTAAATTTGAAAACTCTTTAGTACATTTTGAGGACCCTACGGGCGAATTTAGCAATGACCCGTTATATGATTTTACCAACGCAGCTTTATATCCTGCAACAAAGTTTAATATTGATCCTGTTTTTCAGGATACCGAATTGAATAATTTTAATATTGAATCGGGAACTTCAGGTGCAGACGGTATTGGAAAACCAGGCGTTTTACCTACAGAAGATTTAAATGGAACTACAAGAGGAAATTCACAACAAGACCCTCCTGACGCTGGAGCATACGAGAGTATCGAATTTTAGATTTCTAAGAAATTAATTGAAAAACCCATCCAAGTGATGGGTTTTTTATTGTGAAGTTTTAAAAAGAAATTATTTTGCTTTCAACCATTTCAATTTCAGTCTGGAGTTTTTGCGCTCCACGGGTTGCATTACCAAAGTGTCGCCACTAAAGTAAAATCTTCTTTCGGCAGTCAATCCAAATTCCGAAGGGTTAGAGTGTGAAAGTTTAAAATGCGAAACAATGCTATCAGCTTCTGAAACTTTGTAATTGCCCATATAATAATAGGATTTCGTAATATGCTTCAAGGCTTCCAAAGGAATGGAATCGTTGAAATTGGGGAATTCAATTCCAGCTTTTTCATAGCCTTTTTCATAAAGGTGAAGCGCTACATGGCCATTTCCATCATATAACAAATAACCGTCCATGCCGCCTTTGTAATCGCTCCAAATGTTTTTGGTGGTGTCTCGCACTTTCATACTTTCCAGCTTCCAAAGACCACTAATTTTTGGGATGCTTGGTTTATCTTTTTGACAGGAAAATGCAAATGCTAAAATTCCTGCAGAAACGATATATTTCAGACTCTTCATTTTATTCAAAAGTGTTTTTATTAATAATCAACCCTTCCTTTTTTTGTTTCCCACTTTTTGAAAACTTTGCGGCCTTCTTCCCTATCTAGATTAATGAATTTTATGTTTCTGTTTTCAATATTCTTATCAATTTCATCATAAATAAAATGGTCATCGAAACCAATTTCCGCGGCATCTTCTTTTGTGCAAGCATAATAAACAGCTTTCGGTCTAGCCCAATAAATGGCTCCCAAACACATTGGGCAAGGCTCGCAGGAAGTGTAAATAATACAATCATCAAGCTGAAACGAGTCTAATTGTTTACAAGCCTTTCGGATTGCCACAACCTCAGCATGAGCCGTTGGATCATTACTTGATGTAACTTGGTTAAATCCTTCGGCGATTATTTCGCCATTTTTTACTATCACTGCTCCAAAAGGTCCACCGGCGTGTGAGTCCATACCTTTTTCTGAAAGTTCAATGGCTCGTTTTATAAATTGTTTGTCTTTTTCAGTAATCATTTTTTAAAGTTTCAAATATATTATTTAGGGTCGGTTGACTTTTCTATAGAACTGGCGTGGTCCTTTATAATGTACCATTTCCCCTCAATTTTCTTCAAATCGTAACTAACAATCATTCTGTTGAAGTATGGCTCTGGCTTTCGTTCAGGTTCACGGTACACAATTTCTGTAATTGCCATACCCATATCCTGCCCTATTGCTGTATTTAGAATTTTTGTCTCAAATGTCCAAGTAGAATCTGCGAACCATTCTTTGTGGTAATCCATAAAACCTTCCACGCCATTAATAATTTCTGTTTTTGGCAGAATAAGCTGCATTAGGCCGTTTGGATCCATTGTCTCGCCTAAGGATTTTAAATCTCGGTTTGAAACGGCATCAAGATGCTTTTGCATTACTTGTTTAAATTCTTTTTCATTTAAAACATCAGATTTTTCGGTAGCGTTCACTTCAACCATTTCTTCACTTTTATCTGAAGTGGATTTGTTATTGCACGCTATTAAAAACATTCCTAGCGATACTAGCGCTAAGTAAGTACTAATTTTGTGATTTGAGTTTTTCATATGGCGGAATTTATAGCTGTTTTAATTTGAAAATAATAATAATTCCTCTCCATCTTCATAGGTATATATTCCAACTTCAGATAGGCCAAGTTTTTTTAGAAGTTTTATAGAAGAAAGGTTTTCCGGCAAAGTAATGCCAACAATGGTTTGAAGTTTCAAATTTTCTGAAGCAAACTGCATCACAGCCTTTGAGGCTTCAAAGGCATATCCTTTATTCCCAAATTCCGACAAAAAAGCAAAGCCAACATCAGGATGTTCCAGATTGTCGCGCTTGTATAGACCTGCCGAACCGAGCGGAGTGTTATCATCTTTCAAGGAAACCAAATAGGGACCGAAGCCATGTTTTTCATAACTGCTCAAGTAATTTTTCTGCATATAAGCTTCGGCGTCTTCAATGGTCTTAATATTTCTGTCCCCAATGTTTTTAAGCCAACCCTCACTGTTCATCAGCTTAAAAATAAAGGGCGCGTCGCTTAGAGTATATTCGCGCAATAAAAGTCTGTCGGTTTCTAAGTTCATAAAACTATTTAACAAACCCAAAGGTAAATAATTGATAGGTTGCTTACAGCATAGAAGAAAAAAACCTTCAACAATTTGCTGAAGGTTTTTTATCAATAATCAAACAAACCTGCTCTAATCAAATTGTTTTGATACTCCTTCATAATACATATTTAGCGGAATTATATTTACTTTTCCCTCTATTCTATTTTTCAGAATATCTTTATATGAATTGCTTAAAGTATTGTAATATGTCAACGAAACCGAACCTAACGGCAAGGTTTCAAAACCTGTTAAATCGGGATAGGTTTGTTGTATATTTATTCTTAAATTTTCCTTTGAAAATGCTATTTCCGGCGCAACTTCGCCATAAATCCGATGGGCTACAAATACAGTTTCATTTGCATTTGATCCTCGAAAAATCACATCGTAAGTTGTACCCTCTCCATTGGTAGTCATATTAAAATTTGCTGGGGATTGGTTATTTACAATAAAACTTAAATTAGGGGAGGCAACTGAAGCAGGAATGATTGCTGAATGCTGTACTCTAAAAAATTGGAAACTGTTATTGCCAAAACCAAGACGAAAATAAAAACTGTCAAAAACATTTGTAGGCACAGGGATTGAAAGGGAAGAAACACCATTTGGATAATTCCCTTCTCTAATTGAATGGTGAACGTTATTGATATCTCCATTAATCAGTCCCTCAACTCCATAACCAAATATGGTATTGGATGGAGATTGTACATTCACAGTATTTTGAATTTCTGGCAATGTAGTATAGTCAATATTGAAAACAGAACCTTCAGTAACATCTTTCCTCCAAAAATATCTATCAAATTGTTCATTTGGATTGTTAAAAGATATATAGAAATCACTGGTTGGTGAACCTGTTAAATTTCCTCTATAATTATAATATCCTCCGTTTTCAGGGCCAATAGTCCCTACCCCTGCTGTGCTGGAAGTTACTTCGCCGGGATAACCTATTTTGGTAAGGTTTAAATAAATTTCATCATTTGTGCTCTCAAAAGCCAAACGAGGACAAATATTATACTCTCCTGCATCAATATTTGAATACGTGTTTATAGTATAAGTCTCTTCATCATTAAAATCATAATATGAATTATATACGTAGCTTAAATCATATACGTCTGAAGGATCTCCTATAGTATATAAAGTTAACGATTGCCCTGCTTGAAGTTCTCCACTATCCAATATGTTTCCGTCTTGATCACTAAGGAAGGCATACCAACTTTTTACAAATTGACTGTTTTGATAATTAGCGTCTACTCTTAAGGTAATTCCAAAGTCACGTAACCCCGAAGGTGTGTCGTCTGCATCTTTCGAACAACTAAACAATACTGCAGAAAGCATTAAAAGAAGGAACATTTTTTTCATAGTGATAGGTTTTTATGAATTATAAATTTTTATACACTTTACCTTATAGTCTTAGAAAGTTTGAAAAGTTGCGTTGAAAAATAAAAAAAACCCTCAGCTTTTCAACTGAAGGTTTTATAAAATTTTGATGGATTAATATTTACATTTTAAACAAAGGCAAGCCAGCCATCATTTCGTTTACTTTTTCAGCAATGCTTTCAAGTTTGTCGTCATTTTCGTGATTCATAATTACTTCATCAATCAAATTCACGATTTTCTCCATATCCTTTTCAACCAAACCACGAGTGGTTACGGCTGCAGTTCCAATTCGGATCCCGCTGGTAACGAAGGGCGATTTGTCGTCAAAAGGTACCATGTTTTTGTTTACGGTGATATCTGCCTTGCCCAAAGCTTCTTCAGCTTCTTTACCAGAAATGTTTTTATTTCGAAGATCTATTAGCATCATATGGTTATCCGTTCCACCTGAAATAATATCGTATCCTTTTTCAACAAATTTCTGAGCCATTACAGCAGCGTTCTTTTTCACTTGCACCATGTAATGTAGAAAATCATCCGTCAAAGCTTCGCCAAAGGCAATTGCTTTAGCAGCGATGATATGTTCCAGTGGACCGCCTTGATTTCCAGGGAAAATGGCGCTGTCCAAAAGACTGCTCATTTTCTTAAGGTTTCCGTTTTTCAGTTTATGACCGAAAGGATTGTCAAAATCCTTGCCCATCAAAATCATTCCACCTCTCGGACCACGAAGGGTTTTGTGGGTTGTAGTAGTAACCACATGACAATGTGGAAGTGGATCGCCAATAATTCCTTTGGCTATTAAACCTGCTGGGTGCGCAATATCTGCAAAAAGAATCGCCCCAACTTTATCAGCTATTTCACGGAAACGTTTGTAATCTATCTCTCTGGAATATGCTGAAGCGCCGGCAATAATCATTTTTGGTTTTTCTTTGATGGCGATTTCCGCTACTTTGTCATAATCAATCCTTCCGGTTTCACGATCAACACCATAAAATACAGGATTATAAAGGCGACCAGAAAAATTTACTAGTGAACCGTGCGTTAAATGCCCACCGTGAGAAAGATCAAAACCCAAATATTTATCTCCGGGATTTAAACAAGCGGCAAATACAGCTGTATTTGCTTGCGAACCACTATGTGGTTGCACGTTTGCATATTCAGCTCCAAAAAGCGCTTTTGCACGGTCAATAGCTATTTGTTCAACCTCGTCCACCACTTCGCAACCGCCGTAATAACGCTTGCCTGGATAGCCTTCGGCATATTTATTTGTTAAAACGGAACCTGCAGCTTCCATCACTTGGTCGCTTACAAAATTCTCTGAAGCTATCAGCTCCAGACCGTTCAATTGGCGTTGTTTTTCGTCTTCTATAAGTTCAAAAATTTGTTCGTCGCGTTGCATAATATTTGTAAAAGTTAATTAAATCCAAAAATAGTAATTACATTCGGTAACTATCATGAAATATATATATTTGATGAAGAATTTTACTAACAAAACTCTCGTTGTGATCAAAATACAGTAAGCAATTAATTGATTGGTATTAAACCATTTAAATTTTTTTACTTAGTTTTATTTACAACTCCAAAAGAATTATAAAAATGCCCATAACCGCAAACGACCCCACACGTAAAACTTGGCTCGAAACCGCGCCAAACACAGACTTTCCTATTCAAAACATACCCTTCGGTGTATTTTTAACACGCGATGATATTATAACCATCGGAACCCGTATTGGCGATTATGCCATTGACCTTGGTGGCCTTCATCAATTGGGTTATTTTAAGGGAATTGAATTAACAGATGATATTTTTCTTCAAGATACTTTGAACGATTTTATAAGCGACGGAAGAAAAACATGGCGATTGGTTAGAAACCGAATTGCAGAAATTTTCGATAAGGAAAACCCAAAACTTCGCGATAATAAAGAGCATAGAAAACACATACTTTTCACTTTAGATGAAGTGGAAATGCAGCTTCCCGTTCAGGTTGGCGATTATACCGATTTCTATTCAAGTAAAGAACACGCAACCAACGTGGGAACGATGTTCCGCGGAAAAGAAAATGCGTTGATGCCAAACTGGCTTCACATTCCCGTGGGTTATCACGGAAGAAGTTCTTCAATAATCCCTAGTGGAATAAATGCTAGAAGACCTTGGGGACAAACTATGCCCGATGGCGCTACCGAACCTGTTTTTGGCCCTTCCAAATTGGTGGATTTTGAACTTGAAATGGCTTTTATTACTACAGACGCCAATGCTCTGGGCGAACCAATTCCAGTAAACGAAGCCGAAGAATATATCTTTGGATTAGTGCTATTTAACGACTGGAGCGCTCGCGATATCCAAAAGTGGGAATACGTACCCCTTGGACCGTTTTTGGCGAAGAATTTTGCTTCGTCCATTTCGCCTTGGATTGTAACCTTGGACGCCCTGCAACCTTTCAAAGTTGAAGGCCCGAAACCCGAAATGGAGCAACTGCCCTATCTTCAATACAAAGGAAAGAAAAGCTACGATATAAATCTTGAAGTTTATATTGCTCCCGAAAAGGGAACGGAAACAAAAGTTTCTTCTTCAAACTTTAAATATATGTATTGGAATATGAGCCAGCAGTTGGCACATCACACCATTAACGGCTGTAATGTGAACAGTGGCGATATGATGGGAAGCGGAACAATTTCAGGTCCAACGCCAGATTCCTATGGCTCTATGTTGGAACTTACTTGGCGCGGAGAAAAACCCATTAAACTTTCTGATGGAACTGAACGAAAATTCATCAATGACAATGACACCGTAATTTTAAAAGGTTACTGTAAAAAAGATAATGTGCGAATTGGTTTCGGTGAATGCAGAACAAAACTTTTACCAGCCATCAAACAATAAAATTTGGCATTACTATTGTAATTTAGCCTTCATAACCAAATCAATTTCGGTATGAAGGCTTTTTACATCCTACTATTCACAGCACTTTTAAGCATTTCCTGCAATAGCGTTAAGCGCACCCAAAAATTTGTTTCACAGGGAAATTATGATGAAGCAATTGAGCTCGCAACAAAAAAACTTCAAAAAGATAAGGGTGCTAAGGAATATGATGCTCACGTTCGGCTTTTGGAAGAAGCATTTTTAAAAGCGAAAGATGAGGACACTCGTCATATTGCTTTTCTGAAAAAGGAAAATAGCCCTGCCGGCGCTAAAGAAATTTACTATACCTATCTTGATCTTCAAGCACGCCAAGATTTAATTCGTCCTTTGCTTCCGCTTTATAGCAATGAGATGGGCCGAAATGCAAACTTCGTTTTTTCAGATTATTCAAACGATTTATTGGCCGCGAAAGATGCTTATGTAAAATCATTGTATCAAGAGGCTATTGTCTATATGCAACGCGACACAAAGCATGATTTCAGAAGCGCTTTCAATGTTTTATGTGAATTGGATGAAGTACAACCAAACTATAAAGACGTTTTTCAGTTGAAGGAAGACGCACATTTTCAAGGGACAGATTTTGTTTTTGTAACACTGAACAATCATACCGGTCAGTTTATACCTTTTCGTTTAGAGCAGGATTTGCTTGACTTCAACACTTACGGTTTAAATGATTTTTGGACTGAATACCATAGCAAACGTGAGAATGGAATCAATTATGATTTGGGCGTGGACCTCAACTTCCAAACCATACAAATTTCACCGGAACGTATTTCAGATAAACAATACAACCGCAAGCAGCGCATTCAAGATGGATTTGATTACAGACGTGACCGCGGTGGAAACATTGTTCGCGATAGTCTTGGAAACCCTATAAAAATTGAAAAATTTATTGACGTTTCTGCAACTGTTTATATTACCAATCAACAAAAAGCTGTGTTTGTTGGTGGTACGGTTGTTTATAAAGATTTAAATAAAAGGCAACAATTAAACAGCTTTCCCCTTTCTTCAGAATTTGTTTTTGAAAATGCTTTCGCAAAATATCGTGGTGATGAACGCGCGCTGACTGCTGAAGACAGAAGGCTTTTATCAAATTATTATATTCCCTTTCCCAACAACGAACAAATGGTATTTGATGCAGGAACCGATATTAAAGAAAGGTTTAAGCAGATACTGCAGGATAACTCCCTCTAAATTTTAAATAAATTTCTCCAAATGCGAAGCCTCAATTGAATGGTGTGAATCGTGGTGAACCACCACCCCATTTTTAATTACTATCATCTGCGGACTTTCGTGATGAACTTTAAATCGATTGGCAATTTCATTGGAAATATCGCGGTTTTGCAAAAGATCTAAATAATAAAGTTTCAGTTGCTCGTCTGTAAGACTGTAGTTTTTTTCAAGCAATTTCAAAACGCCACGGCTAATTCCACAACGAGTGGAATGTTTAAAGATAGCTACTGGTTTGTTTTTCGATTCCTCAACTATTTCATCCAGCTGGTCCATTTTCCCCAAAACGTGCCATGGCACTTCCACTATTTCTTCTTTTGCAATGTCTCTCGGTGTTTTAAATATATCTAATAATCCCATGATTGTTCTTTTTTACAAAGCTACAAGTTATAATAGCGGGATTTTCTAAAAGAAATGATAAAAAAGCCTCACGTTAAAACCGTCATAATGTCTGTTAAACTAAGGAATTTAGCGGACATTTTGTCTTAATTTTATTGTGGCTTTGTATTTGAAAACAATACCCAAACAAACGAAAAACAAAAACATTTTACATATATGAACTTTAATAATTTTACAATAAAAAGCCAGGAAGCCATACAGCAAGCGCAACAGATTGCGCAGGGCTACGGCAACCAACAAATTGAAAACGAACACATCCTCAAAGCCATTTTTGAGGTAGATGAAAACGTAACACCTTTCATCCTTAAAAAACTTAACGTAAACCTAGTTACTCTAAAACAAATTCTGGACAAGCAGCTTGAAAGTTTTCCAAAAGTTTCGGGTGGTGATATTATGCTTTCGCGTGAAGCAAATAAAACTGTAATCGAAGCCAGCAATATTGCCAAAAAGATGGGCGATGAATATGTTTCCATAGAGCATCTTTTATTGGCTATTTTAAATTCAAAAAGCGCAATTGCCCAAAGTCTTAAAGACCAAGGCGTAACTGAAAAAGGAATGAAGGCCGCCATTCAAGAATTACGCGGTGGCGAAAATGTTACTTCACAAAGCGCTGAGGAAACTTATAATTCCTTAAATAAATACGCCAAAAACCTCAACCAACTTGCCCGCGACGGCAAACTCGACCCTGTGATTGGTCGTGATGAGGAAATTAGAAGAATTCTTCAAATCCTTTCCCGAAGAACCAAAAACAACCCGATGTTGGTTGGTGAACCCGGAACAGGTAAAACCGCCATTGCGGAAGGTTTGGCGCACAGAATTGTGGATGGTGACGTGCCCGAGAACCTAAAATCGAAAGAGATATATTCTTTGGATATGGGCGCACTGATTGCAGGAGCCAAATACAAAGGAGAATTTGAGGAACGTTTAAAAGCGGTTATAAAAGAAGTTACTTCCAGTGAAGGAGACATCGTTCTTTTTATTGACGAAATCCACACCCTCGTTGGTGCCGGTGGCGGGCAGGGCGCTATGGATGCCGCCAATATTTTGAAACCCGCACTTGCGCGTGGTGAGCTGCGAGCCATTGGAGCTACTACTTTGGATGAATATCAAAAATATTTCGAAAAGGACAAAGCGCTTGAGCGCCGTTTCCAAAAGGTAATTGTTGATGAACCGGATACTGAAAGCGCCATTTCAATTCTTCGTGGTATCAAGGAAAAATATGAAACCCACCACAAAGTTCGCATTAAAGACGAAGC
The DNA here is from genome assembly GCF_046352995.1 of Aequorivita nionensis. Lineage (GTDB taxonomy): Bacteria > Bacteroidota > Bacteroidia > Flavobacteriales > Flavobacteriaceae > Aequorivita > Aequorivita nionensis. Next base: position 3,357,813 of record NZ_CP130281.1, read on the forward strand.
TATTATTGCTGCCGTAGAACTTTCGGAACGTTATATTACGAACCGTTTTCTTCCCGATAAGGCGATTGATTTGATGGATGAAGCTGCTTCAAAATTAAGGATGGAAATCAACTCCAAGCCCGAAGAACTTGACGTTTTGGACAGAAAGATTATGCAGCTTGAAATTGAAATTGAAGCCATAAAACGTGAAAAAGACGAAACGAAGCTAAAATCGCTTCATTCGGAATTGGCTAATTTAAAAGAAGAACGCAACGAGCTGAACGCAAAATGGCAAAGTGAAAAAGAGGTTGTGGACAACGTGCAAAACCTAAAAACCCAGATAGAGGATTTTAAACTAGAAGCAGAACGCGCAGAGCGCGATGGCGATTTTGGAAAAGTAGCGGAGCTTCGCTACGGAAAAATTAAAGATGCACAAGCTGCTTTAAGCAAACTGGAAACCCAACTTGCAGAAAATGACGAAGGAACTTCTATGATTAAAGAAGAAGTAACTCGCGAAGACATTGCTGAAGTGGTTGCAAAATGGACTGGAATTCCTGTAACCAAAATGCTCCAAAGCGATCGTGAAAAACTGTTGACTTTGGAAGACCATCTTCACAAACGTGTGGTTGGGCAAAACGAGGCTATTGTTGCGGTTAGTGACGCCATTCGCCGAAGCCGTGCGGGATTGCAGGATGAGAAAAAGCCTATTGGTAGCTTCCTATTCCTTGGGACAACAGGTGTAGGTAAAACCGAACTTGCAAAAGCTTTGGCCGAATACTTGTTTGACGATGAAAACGCAATGACGCGTATAGATATGAGCGAATACCAAGAACGCCACAGCGTGAGCCGTTTGGTGGGTGCGCCTCCAGGATATGTGGGTTATGAGGAAGGTGGGCAACTTACCGAAGCCGTGCGTCGCAAGCCGTATAGTGTAGTATTGTTAGACGAAATTGAAAAAGCGCATCCAGATACTTTCAACATTTTGCTGCAGGTTTTGGACGAAGGCCGCTTGACGGACAACAAAGGGCGCTTGGCTGATTTCAAAAACACGATTATCATTATGACCAGTAATATGGGCAGCGATATAATCCAAGAGCGGTTTGATACCGTAAAAGATCCTGAAACCGCTATGGAAGGCGCCAAAATAGAAGTACTTGCTTTGTTGAAACAAACCGTGCGCCCAGAGTTTTTGAACCGTATAGATGACATTATTATGTTTACGCCGCTTTCAAAAACTGACATCCATAAAATTGTGGAACTGCAACTGAAAGGTGTTTCCAAAATGTTGTTGAAGCAGAACATCGTGCTGGACGCAACGCCAGAGGCCATTGCCTACCTAGCCCAAAAAGGCTATGACCCACAATACGGCGCAAGACCCGTGAAAAGGGTAATACAGCGCGAAGTGCTAAACGAGCTTAGTAAAGAAATACTCGGCGGAAAAGTAACTACGGACAGTATTATTTTGCTGGATAGTTTTAACGACGCATTGGTGTTTAGAAACCAGGAGAATTTAGTTGAATAATTTTTAGACTGTTTAGGCGGTTAGATTTATAGACTGTTAGATTTATAGACTGTTAGATTTATAGACTGTTAGATGGTTAGATAGTTAGATAGTTAGAAAAAACCCCAAGCGTTTGCTTGGGGTTTTTGCTTTTATTTGGGTGGCTACGTGTTTTAAACGCGCGGTAGTTGGGAAAATTAGTTGTTTTTTAACTTAGTTTTTTGTTGGTAACAGTATTATTTCGCTAATATGCCTTTTTCAACACTTTCATCAATTAATTTTTCTGCATAATTCCATAACTCTTTTGAGCCGTTTTCTATTATTTTTTTCTTGTCATAAACAGCTTGATATTTCACTCCAAATTCTTTCCACGTTCCTCCATTGTTTGAAGTATTCTGTAATAAAGGTTCAAGTCTGTCCATTGATTTTGCGAATTTCGCTTCGTTAGAATTACCGTCTTCAAATTCAATCCAAATTTGGACAAATTCCTCTGCTTGTTTTTTTGGCAACATTCCAAAAATCCGTTCAGCACATTTCATTTCTGCTGCGGTATTATCGTGATTTTTGTTTTGGTCATACAAAAAAGTATCGCCAGCATCAATTTCAACTATGTCGTGAATTAAGACCATTTTTACGACCTTCAATAAGTCAATTTCACAATCTGAATGTTCGCTTAAAACAATTGCCATCATCGCTAAATGCCAACTATGCTCTGCATCATTTTCGCGTCTGTCGCTATTAAATAATTTTGTCCGCCTTTGAATATATTTTATTTTATCAATTTCTTTTATAAAATCAATTTGCTTTAATAAATTCTCGGTTTTCATTTAGGTTAGGTTTTTTTATATTCTGTCAACGTTTGGTATAACTGCAATTACTGGCTATATTCCTTAATTTTCGGTTTATCACAGACGTTAGCAATTCCGAGTGGGTTCGGACGCAGTCGAATTCGCCTTAATTGAGGTTATTAGTGTTTTTTCAATCCCATATTTTTGGCCTATCAATTTTCATTGCTCTTAAATACGACAAAAATTGTCCTGCGTGAACTGATTCGTGATATCCAATCCGCAATAAATATTTTCCAAGTATTTTCTTTTCTCCGTTCCCTGGATGAATGATTTCGGTCTCGTTTAATTCAGTATCCGAAAATTGCCGTACACTTTCTATAAATGTTTTTCTATAAGGTTCGGCAAATTCAAGTTCATCAGTAACGCTAATGAATGGTTGGTTTTCCCAAGGTGTTTTATAGTTTGTCATATCTCCCTGATTAATAATAAGATTCCATCCATAATCAGCCGCCAAAACGTGTCTTATCATTTCTGACGCATTCATTGCTTTTTCGTCAGGTTTCCAATTATAATATTTCTCAGGTAGTCCATTCCAAAGTTTTATACTTCTTCTCCTTATTTCTGTAAAATTTAAAATTATAAGTTCAGATTGGGTCATTTTCTTTGTTTTCGGGAATGTCGTTTTACATTATAGCTAACGGTCAAGTATAAAAGAAGTAGGGCTGTAAATAAGCAATTGTCTTTCGGATTATCTATAAGCCAAATCTTTTGCATTTTGTTTTAAATATTTGTTCCAAAAGCCAAATCAAAAGATTAGGCGACCTCGCAAATATGCCTGAAAGATTTGGTTTAGCACCTACTTGCCCTATTTTTTTTATACGGTGTTGGGCGCAGTTTTTATTCCTTTCCCAATGATTTGTTTTTCTTTTCTCTAATGAGATATACACTAATCAAAATTAATAATCCACCGATTGCATACCAAACTGTAAATTTCTCTTTGTCCAAAATTCCCCAAATTACCGCAACTACTGGTAATAAAAGTGAAATGGTACTTACAAAAACCGCAGAGGTATCTTGAACAAGCTTGAAAAACAAAAACATTACCAAAGTAGTGCTAATGACGGTTAGAAAGACTAAATAGCCTAGAGCCGTTAAAGTTTCATTTTGGCTGTAATCAAAGTCTGTAAAAAAACCTGAAAAACTTAAAATAAAAAGAGAGGGCACCATCCAAATAGTGTAAATACCTGTTGATATATCTGTCGATTTTATGTGATGTAATTTTTTTTCAATAATGAGTGCGGCTACGGCATAAAGTGCCGAACCTATAACTAATAAAACCGTATAATAAAGATGATTTTGGCCATTTTCTGAATTGGAAGAGTAAACTAAAATGATAGCACCTATAAATCCAATTATTGCACCAACATATTGAATAACTTTATTTCTGATTCCAAACAGAATTGCTCCTAAAACGAGTGTGAATATTGGGTCTAATGCATTTATGATGCCTGCCAATGAGCTACTTACGCCTTGTTGTGCAATAGGAAAAATAAAGACCACTAAAAAGTTACCAAATAATCCTGATAGAGCAATCCAAAAAACGTCCTTTTTTGACATTCTTTTCAAAGCTGGGAATCCAATAAATGACAAAAGCAAGCCTGACAATCCTGCCCTAAAGGCTCCGATTTGATATGGGTCAAATACTGGTAGTATTTTTTTTATGAGTATAAAAGAAGAACCCCAGATTATAGCAATAAAGATGAGTAGAAAATATTTATTTTGAATGAATTGCCTCATAAAATGTCTAGGTTTATTTAATTCGACAAATTTAATTTTTGGATTTTTATAAAATCAGTCAATCAAGTATTTTTTTTATTGACTTTCATTGATTTTTTAAATTGCGCCCAACATGTGGATAAATACAATATTGCATTTATTCCCATTATATGTTTAATTGTTTATATTCAAATATAACACAAATTTACCCCTTCCCCATCACTCCTTTTAGCAGCTCCAACTGCCCGGCAAGTATTTTGTTTTCCTCCTCCAGTTGTGCAATACGCTGGGCTTGGGTAGTGTCTTCGGGTACGTTTGTGGTGTAGGTTTGCGGCAATTGCGCGGCCAGGTCTGCAAAAAAGTTGTGCTCTACCGCCACACATATATCCCAAAGCACATTGCACTGCAAACTCTTGCGCTCCTCATAATCTTGAACGGTCGCCCTGCTCCGGTTCATTACCCGCGCAAGCCCAGATTTGTTAATGCGGTTTGTTTTATAATAGGTTTTCAGTAAATTCCCTAAATGTGGAGGTATTAATTTCTTCTGTGTTTTCATTTTTAGTAGTCTTTATAGTTAATTAGTATTTTTTGTAAGATAAATTACAACAGCTGTATGTTTTAGCCTAACACTTGTAAGGTGTTTTCTAACAGAAGTATTTTTTAACCTTACATTTGTTAGGTGTTTTCTAACAAGTGTATGTTTTATACTTACTTGTTTTAGGTTGTTTCTAACAGCTGTATGTTTTAGCCTTACGGGTGTTAGGCAATTTCTAACAGCTGTATGTTTAAGGCTAACAAAATTCATTATTCTTTTGGCCCGCCCTTCATTTTCTCCCTTTTTCCCTGCTTCTCAAACCGCCACGCCAACTCCTCCATCGCGCTTTGTGCGTTGGGAATGCCCGCCTTTGCAGTAACCTTGTACATTCCATAGTGCGCTAGCCCCGTGCCGTAGGCCTCGTGCCCCACGATGCGCTCCACATCTTTCAGCAGATAGTTTAGCCCGTCTATGCGGCTGCGCAGGGTTTGCAGTTGTTTAAATAGTTTTAGGTCTGTATCTGTGTTATCGTTGAGCAGTACTGGGGGCAAGATGCCCGCGCCAATGCCGTTCTTGAGCCGCACCACATCTTCCACAAAGGCCAGGTTGCGCACGTCTAGCGCGCGGTAGCGTTTGCGTTCCGCATCAGTGAGAGTGCCTTTGGGAAGCAGCTCCCTTATTTCCTGAATTTTTTGAAGTATAAGCGCCATGGTGGCCTCGTCCAGCGTTTCATGGATCTGGTTGTAGCTTATGTTTGCCATACGTAATCAGTAAAAAAATTATACAATATACTATAAGCGGCAGGAGCCGCTAATGGGGAGAGTGCTAAATTTAATAAAAAAACGCAAAGACTGAAAAGGAATCTTCTTCAAAAAGCTGAAACCAAAAAAAGACCCCTTAAAATCTCAATAACTTGAAATTTTAAGGGGTCCGGCTTCAAATAAAGCGGTACTTAAAGTTTAGTTTATAATTACCACTTGTCTATCTTTTCCTTCAATTTTTCTTTAGACTCACCTGTCTTTTCTTGAAGGCGACCAAGTAGCTCATCAGATTTACCTTCGGCATATTTTAAATCGTCGTCGGTAAGGTCTGCATATGCTTGTTTGAATTTTCCTTTCACTTGGTTCCATTTTCCTTTAAACTGATCTTCGTTCATAGCTTTTTTGTTTTAAATTAATTAATCTTTCTTTTTCGTTTTGTAAAGATAGCACCCCCTTCCGCCCATTTATAATAATGAAATATTAAAGAATAGTCCATTTTAGTTATAACTTTGCTAATAACCCTTAAAAACTGTTATTTTAAAAACCAACCTATGAAGCATTTAATACTATTGCTAACACTATTGCCATTTTTCACTTTTTGCGGCCAACAAAAAGATGAAAAAAAAGAAGAAACAGGCGACAGCCAAAAAACAGAAACTGCAAATGAGGCGCCTGCCAGAAATCAAAAAGCAACCTACTATTTATTACGCCACGCCGAAAAAGTGCGCACAGACCCCAAAGACCAAGACCCTGCGCTAAACATAGACGGTTTATTGCGCGCCAAACGTTGGGCCACTTATTTTGAACCCATTAAGATTGATGCAATTTATGTAACCAAATACATCCGCACAAAACAAACTGTTTCGCTGATAGCCCAGCAAAAACAGGTTTCCCCTACCCGCTATGACCCTAAAACAGTCTATTCTGAAGAATTTTTAAACCAAACCAACAACAAAACTGTTTTGATAGCCGGCCACAGCAATACCATTCCACAATTGGTAAACCAGCTTATTGGCGAAGAAAAATTTAAGGATATGGACGACGATGATAATTCTACTCTTTTTAAAGTTACCATCAACGGCAATGATAAAAAAGTAGAGGCCATCACAGTTGAGTAGTGAGTAATGAGTAATGAGTAATGTTTAATGAGTAATGAGTAATGAGTAATGAGTAATGAGTAATGAGTAATGAGTAATGAGTAATGAGTAAAATTATTCTTTATTCTTTCCCTATTATTAATTATTCATTAAACATTGCACATTCTTCATTATTCATTCTATTTTTGCACCTATGGCAATTCAGAAAACCGTAAAAATAAAAAACAGAAAAGCAAGGTTTGAGTATGAAATCCTCGATACTTATACGGCTGGCATTGTGCTGCGCGGTACTGAAATAAAGGCCATCCGCGAAGGAAAGGCCTCTATTGCAGAAAGTTTTTGCGAGTTTAGCAACAGTGAGCTTTTTGTTATAAACATGACCGTTCAAGAATACAGCCACGCCACACACTTTAACCATGCACCAAAAAGTGAACGTAAACTTTTATTGAACCGCAGTGAACTGAAAAAACTTGAAAAAGAAGTAAAAAATAGCGGACTCACCATTATTCCGTTAGTACTCTTCACCAACGAAAAAGGACTGGCCAAAGTAGATATCGCCCTTTGCCGAGGAAAAAAGGAATATGACAAGCGGGAGGTCATCAAAGAACGCGACTCCAAAAAGCAACTCAGCAGGATTAAGAAGGCTTTTAATAATTAATTCCGCACAGCGGAAGTCCTAACGCTTTTTTAACAAATTCAAAATCTTTTTATTAGTATTTTGCGTAAGTTAAAATGTCCCCTCGAGCGCAGTCGAGAGGTTTCTTGCTTATCACAATTAACAATCAAAAGGTCTCGACTGCGCTCGACCGGACACAGCTTCATGCGCTTTAAATTTATTCTTCTCCTTTTTTCTCTTTCAGCAAACATTTCTGCCCAGATAGTCGGAAAAGTAACCGATACCAAAGGCGAGGCCCTGCCCTACGTAAACATTTATCTTCAGAATAGTTACATTGGCACGACCACGAATGACGATGGAAATTATTCATTAACTGCTTCTGAAAGGAAGGACTATAAAATCACGTTTCAATTTTTGGGCTATAAAACGCTCACCAAAACGGTTTCACCTACTTCATTTCCTTTTATTTTGAATGTTTCCCTTGAAGAAGAAACTACAAGCTTGGATGAAGTTGTTGTAAATACTTCCGAAGATCCCGCCTACCGCATTATCCGCAAAACCATTGCACAACGAAAGGAAAACCTTGAAAAATTAAGCGAATATACAGCAGATTTCTACTCAAGAGGTCTTTGGCATGTAGAAAACGTTCCCGAAAAAATTATGGGCCAAGAAGTGGGAGATTTTGACGGAATGCTTGATTCTACAAGAACTGGTATCATTTACCTTTCGGAAACCATTTCAGAAATAGCGTACCAAAAACCCGATAAATTCACCGAAAAGATTATTGCAAGCAAAGTGAGCGGCAACGATAACGGTTTCAGCTTCAACAGCGCGCAGAGTGCAAATATTTCGTTTTATGAAAATACTGTTGAATTAAATGCCGCTTTGGTTTCGCCTATTGCAAATAATGCACTGAGCTACTACAATTATAAATTGGATGGCGTTTTTTACGAAGGCCCAAAACTTATCAATAAAATAAAGGTAATCCCAAAACGCCCGAATGACAGGGTTTGGCAAGGCTATCTCTATATTGTAGAAGACGATTGGCAACTTTACGGCGTGGAGCTTTCTACAACAGGAGCGGCAATTCAGGTTCCGTTTGTGAGCAATTTAACGGTGAAACAGAATTATAAATACGACACCGGAAATGATTTTTGGGTAAAAATATCACAGACTGTAGATTTTGGTTTTGGAGCTTTTGGAGTTACTGGCGACGGGCGTTTTATAGCTGTTTACAGCAATTATGATTTTAAGCCGGAATTCACCAAAAAATCATTTACAAATGAAGTGCTTTCCTTTGAAGCCGAAGCCAACAAAAAAGACAGTCTCTTTTGGAAAGGCAGCCGCCCCGTGCCATTGACGGATGAAGAGTTGCGAGATTACATTAAAAAGGATAGCATTCAAATCCTTCGCCACTCAAAACCCTATTTGGACTCGATTGATGCAAAATCAAACAAACCCGGAGTTTTAAGTTTGCTCACGGGATATACTTTTAAAAATTCCTTTGAAAAATGGTCCGTCGGCTATGAAGGTCCGCTGAAAGGAATAAATTTTAACACCGTGCAAGGCTGGAACAGCAAGGCTGGACTGACGTTTTACAAATGGTATGACGACAACCAGACCAACACACTTTCCGCAGCCGTGCGCGCAGATTACGGTATTGCAGAGGACAGGCTTCGGTTTTCTGCGAATGTGGTCCGCAATTTTAATTGGACCGACAAACTGCGAATCTCTCTTTCAGGAGGAAGCGAGGTTGCCCAATTTAACGATACGGAACCTATTTCGCCGCTGATAAATACTTTTGCCACACTTTTCTTTGAACGAAATTATATGAAGCTGTACGAGCTTAATTTTGGGCGAATTGGTTATAGCCAAGAAATTTTTAATGGATTGCATCTTTATGCCGCCGTAGCTTATGAAAACCGAAAACCGCTTTTCAACAATACAGATTACGTAACCATTCCGTTTGACGATGTAAGTTATACCAGCAACAATCCTTTGGCTCCAAACGATTTCAACAATGCTGCAATTGCGGAACACAATATTGTGAAAAGCAAAGTTCGGGCGCGCATCAACTTCGCCCAAAAGTATTTTTCAAACCCAGATATGAAATTCAATATTGGCGTAGATAAATATCCAGAGTTGAATATTTCGGTGGAAAATGGCGCTGCGATTACCGAAAGCCACTATGATTATACACAGTTTGAAGCCAGCTTGAACCAATCCATTACGTTGGGAAACAAGGGACAGTTTTATTACAATTTGAAAGGGGGAACTTTCGCAAATGGCGATGGCATTTCTTTTATAGATTACAAACATTTCAACGGAAACCAAACGAGGGTGGGCACTTCGCCGAACTACACCAATGTTTTTAACCTTATGCCCTATTACGATTTCAGTACCAATAAAAGTTATTTTGAAGGACATATTGAACACGATTTCCGCGGATGGATTTTGGGAAAAATCCCCGGAATCAATCAGTTGAACCTCAACTTGGTAGCCGGCGCACATTTTTTAAGCACCGAAGAAAGAAAACCATATTCCGAAATTTCCGTAGGTATAGATAACCTCGGCTTCGGAAAATTCAGGTTGTTGCGCGTAGATTATGTGCGTTCCTATTACAACGGCGGCAGTGACGGAGCCTTTATTTTCGGGCTGAAATTTTTGGATCTTTTGGGTCTTTAATGTAAAAAACTATGAAAACTATATTGAAATTATTACTTGTCTTTTCGCTCTTTACAAGCTGCATTCCTATGCAGAAAGTGCCAAAAGACGCAAAGATGACGGACTTTTTCCACTTTCAAAAAGCAAAGGATTACGATGCTTCGAAATGGGCCGTATTTCTTCCCGGAACTGGAGGTTTGCGAATTTTTAAAGACACAACCCATTATTACGATGTAGCCGAAAAGCTGAACGCCGAAGGCATTTCGGTTTTGTTGGTGGATAATGTTGCTGCCTATAAAGCGTCCAAAAGAGACGTGGACGAAGAAGAACCCGCGCAAATACTTTGGACGCTTGAAGAAGCCTTAAAATGGGCAAAACAGAACGGGAAAATTGATCCCAATTCCGAAGGAAGTATTGTGGGTTGGTCGCGGGCTGGGTTGGGTTTAATTCCTTTGGCAAATGATGAAAATGAGTTGAAAAAACTTCATTTAAAATCAGTTGCATTATTCTATCCTGCAAATGGTTATGAAATTCAGCTTAAACCAAAAGTTCCAGTGTTGATAATGACGGGCGGAAAGGATAAAATTGTAAAAGTTGACGATATTTTAAAATATATGATTGCAGAAAATGCAACCATCCAAGTGTATGATGATGCCTATCACGGATACGATGTGGAAAGCTTGAAAAAAGGAAAATACTATCGCTACATTCCCTTCATCAGCAAGAAACATTATCTTTTAAAATATGATGAAGAGGCCGCGAAGGAGTCTTTTGAGGAATTGATTAAATTTTTGAAAAACAACTAAATCCTCTTTGAACTCTGTGACGCTGTGTTAAATTTAAAACCAGAGAGGCACAGAGGATATAAAGAAAAAATATTATGGCAATACCCTTCCCTATAATAACAACAGATCGCTTAAGCCTTCGGAAAGTTGTACCAACAGATTCCGAAAGGGTTTTTTACTTCCGCTCAGACAAAGAAATCAATAAATACATAAAGAGACCACCGCAAACGCCCGAGATGGCAATAGCCCATATCCAATTATTAAATGCCAATTTAAAAACGGACAAGGGCATTAGTTGGGGAATAACCACTAAAGATTCTAACGAATTAATAGGCAACATTTGTCTTTGGAATTTTTCAGAAGACAAAAAAAAGGCAGAGGTGGGTTATGACCTCGATCCAAAATTTCAAGGCAAGGGAATTATGAGCGAAGCACTAAAAGCAGTATTGGATTTTGCCTTCAACCAAAGAGGCTTTGAAACCATCGAAGCTTATACAGATTATAGGAATATTCCCTCAAAAAAGCTACTAAAACTACATGGATTTATTCCAAGACGAGGTGTAAAAGACCCTGATAACCAAAACAATGAAGTATATTATCTAAACCGTTAGTTTTTATCCTCTAAAAGAGGCACAAAACGGAATTCACCGTACTCCTCTTTTTCAAATTCAGTCTCAGATTTACGTAAAAAGACAGTCATTATTTGCACATTTTCCCCCACGGGAATTACTAATTTTCCCCCAATTTTCAACTGCGCCAATAATGGATTTGGGACAAAAGGTGCTCCAGCGGTTACAATAATTCCATCAAAGGGAGCCTCACTTTCAAGTCCAATATAACCGTCGCCAAAAATTAATCGTTTAGGCTTGTAACCAAGTTTTGGAAGAAACAATTTTGTCTTTTTAAAAAGTTCGTTTTGTCTTTCAATTGTATAAAGGGTTGCTCCCATTTCCAAAAGCACTGCAGCTTGGTAACCACTCCCCGTTCCTATTTCTAGGATTTTATCTCCTTTCTTTACCCCCAAAAGCTCTGTTTGTCTTGCAACGGTATATGGTTGGGAAATTGTTTGGTCCGCAGCAATCGGGAAAGCTTTGTCCACATAAGCATGTCCCACAAATCCAGAATCCATAAAAAGATGCCTTGGAATCTTGCCTATGGCCTGCAAAACATTTTTATCTGAAATCCCTTTCTTTATAAGGGTTTCAACTAATTTTTTGCGCATTCCTTGGTGAGTAAATGTATCTTTCACTTTGTTCAGATTTGAGATATGAGTATTGAGATATTAGACTTACAAAGTAACCAAATTAGCTTATTAAGCACCAAATTTCAAGCATCAAATTCCAAATAAAATTCAAAAAACAAAATTCAAAAGTATAACGCTGCCCTCCACAAAGAAAACCAAACCCTCCCGTTAAGAGTCGAGGTTAAGTTAAACTTTTAAATCTCTAAACCTTGTAAACTCCTAAACTCATCGACCCATCGACTCATAGACTCACCGACACATAAACTTTTAAACCCCTCAACTTTTAAACTTTCCCCCGAAACCCTTACATTTGTGAAAAACACACGCCAATGCTAAAAGCGGGAGTTCTGGGTGCTGGACACTTAGGAAAAATACACTTGAAATTGCTGCAACAATCCACAAAATATGAACTTGTGGGTTTCTATGACGCCAGCAAAGAAGCTTCGGAAAAAATACAGACTGAATTCGGCTACAAAAGTTTTCCATCCATGGAAAGCCTTATAAATGCTAGTGATATGGTTGTTGTTGTAACACCCACTAGCGCACATTTTGAATGTGCCGAAAAAGTAATAAAAGCCGGAAAGCATCTTTTTATTGAGAAACCAATAACACAAACAGTTGCGCAGGCTGAGCAAATACGAGATTTGGCAAAAGCGATGAAAGTACGCGGGCAAGTTGGCCAAGTGGAACGTTTTAATCCTGCTTTCCAAGCGATTAAAGATAAAATTCAAAATCCGATGTTTATTGAAACGCACCGCCTTTCAGAGTTTAATCCGCGCGGAACGGACGTTTCTGTGGTTTTAGATTTGATGATCCACGACATTGATGCTATTTTAAGCGTTGTAAAAAGTCCCGTAAAAGCTGTAAGTGCAAGTGGAGTCTCGGTAATTAGTGAAACTCCGGATATTGCAAATGCCCGAATTGAATTTGAAAACGGTTGCGTGGCAAATCTTACCGCAAGTAGAATTTCACTTAAAAAAATGCGGAAAGCACGTTTCTTTCAGCGCGATGCATATATTTCAGTAGATTTTTTAGAGAAGAAATGCGAAGTAGTAAAAATGAAGAATGCGCCCGCTGAAATTGATGATTTCGCAATGGTTTTAACCAATGCGGAAGGCATAAAAAAACAAATCTATTTCGAAAACCCAAAAATAGAAACAAACAACGCTATACTTGACGAGTTGGAAAGTTTTTATGAAGCCATAAAAGCTGATAGAACTCCTGAAGTTTCACTTATGCAAGGAACGGAAGCCCTTCGTGTTGCAATGTTGATTATTGAAAATTTCAAAAAAATATAAATGAAAAGCGTTCTTTCTGTATTTTTCCTTCTAATGTTTTCCAGTCAGTTTTACGCTCAAGTGAAGAGTGATAAGGTTGACCTTATTGAATTGGTAAATGATTTAATAATTACCCAAAAAACAGATGATAACCTAAAGCAAGTTTGGTGGATTCCAGAGGAATATTGGGATGTTGCTTTGAACGATTCAAAATATTCCAACGTGGAAATCCAGAACGAAATAAAAAATATCTTGAAAGATTATATTGTTGTTTCTGTAGTAGATGTTGACATCAAGCTCTATGGAGGTTTAAAAAGCAATGATATTGCAATTTCATTTTCAAACATAGATGGAGAAAAATTCGCTCCTATGGAACAGGACGAAGGAAATGAAGAGCTATTTACGTTATTAGAAATGATAAAGCCTACTATGAAAAATATGTTGGGTCAATTCGGCGAAAAAATGAATTTTTATGTTTTTAAAAACATAGACGATAACGGTAATATTATAGCTGGACCATATCAGAAAGGAGAAATTACAATAAATGTAAATAAAGAGGATTTCAACTATAAATTACCACTTGGTTCATTAGTTGAAAAAAAGACCTGCCCTTTTGATAAAGAACTGTTGAACGGAAATTGGGACTACTGTCCTTGGCATGGAAAAAAACTTATTGAAAAAACAAATTAAATAAAAAATGAAAAACGTAGCAGTAATAGGCGCTGGAACAATGGGCAACGGAATAGCCCACACCTTCGCACAATTTGATTATAAAGTACAACTGATTGATGTTCAACAAACATCGCTCGACAAAGGATTAGCGACTATCACCAAAAATTTGGACAGAATGGTTGCCAAGGAAACAATTACAGAAGCCGACAAACAACGAACCCTTAAAAACATAACAACCTATACTAATCTTGAAGAAGGCGTGAAATCAGCTAGTTTGGTCGTGGAAGCAGCAACGGAAAACGTAGATTTAAAATTGAAAATATTCCGTGATCTGGATAAATTTTGTCCGGATGATACAATTCTCGCCAGCAATACTTCCTCTATTTCCATCACGCAGATTGCTTCGGTAACTTCACGCCCGGGAATGGTCATTGGGATGCACTTTATGAACCCCGTGCCGATTATGAAATTGGTTGAAATCATTAAGGGTTACAGCACAAGTGAGGAAACTTTTAAAACGGTGGAAGAGCTTTCAAAAAAACTGAACAAAGTTCCCGTGGAAGTAAATGATTACCCAGGTTTCGTGGCAAATCGTATTTTGATGCCAATGATAAACGAAGCTGTTGAAACACTTTATAACGGCGTTGCTGGCGTGAAGGAGATTGATACCGTGATGATGCTCGGCATGGCGCACCCAATGGGGCCTTTGGCCTTGGCAGATTTTATCGGGCTTGATGTTTGTCTTTCTATTTTGAAAGTGATGTATGAAGGTTTTAAAAACCCAAAATATGCTCCGTGCCCATTATTGGTAAATATGGTAATGGCGGGAAAACTAGGAGCAAAAAGTGGTGAAGGTTTTTACGACTACAGCCAAAACCGAAAAGCAGAAGATGTTTCCAAAATGTTTTCGAAATAATTTACTGGTAAGCTGACAGTTACAACTTCCCACTGAACATTAAATAAATGGCAAAAATAATCCCCTTTAAAGCCGTCCGCCCAACGCGGGACAAAGTGAGTCTTCTTGCAGCACGTTCCTATGACAGCTATACGGCAATGCAAGTAGAGTCGCGCTTGCGGGACAATCCGTTTTCTTTTTTGCACATTGTGAACCCTGGCTATAAATATCAAAAAGAAATTTCGGGCGAAGAACGTTATGGCCTTGTCAGAAACCGTTATCAGGAATTTAAAGAAGATGGCATTTTTATACAGGACGAAAAACCTTCATTCTATATTTATAAAATTGTAAACCGGGATGGACTCGAATTCAATGGAATTGTAGCCGCTGCAAGTGTTCAGGATTATGAGGACGATGTTATAAAAAAGCACGAGGACACGCTGGAATTTCGAGAGATAATATTTAAAGAGTACCTAAAAACAGTTGGTTTTAATGCAGAAGCCGTGCTCCTCACCTATCCCGACGATCAGGAACTGGAAGCAATAATAGATAAGGTAATGCAAAGCCGTGCCGAATATGAATTCACCACAACCTATCGAGACACGCACTATGTTTGGAACGTGGACAACGAAGCGTTAGTTCAAAAAATACAGAAGATTTATAGTGAAATGCCTTCATTATACATTGCTGACGGTCATCACCGGTCTGCTTCTTCTTATTTATTGGCGAAAGATTTAAAGGAAGAAAACCCAAACCATACAGGTGAAGAAGCTTATAATTTTTTTATGAGCTACCTTATTCCCGAAAGCGATCTGAAAATTTACGAATTCAACCGTTTGGTAAAAGATCTCAATGGACTTGAAAAGCAAGAGTTTCTAATAAAATTGGATGAATATTTCCGAATAGAAAATCGTGGGATGGAATATTACAAACCTTCAAAATTGCATCATTTCAGTATGTATTTGGATGGCGAATTTTATTCATTATATCTACGCAAAACGAAATATGAAATAAAAAACGCGTTGGATGCGCTAGACACCCATATTTTATACGTAACCATCTTGAAACCGCTTTTGGGAATTGAAGACCTCCGAAACGATCAGCGCATAGAATATTCCCACGGAAAAAAAGACTTGGCGTACGTAAAAACCGTTGTAGATTCAGGTGCGTTTGCAGTTGGTTTCGGTTTATTGCCAGTAACCACACAAGAAATGAAAATGATTGCTGACGAAGGTTTAAAAATGCCCCCAAAAAGCACTTATATTGAGCCGAAGCTTAGAAGCGGCGTTACTATTTACGAATTCTGAAAAAAGAAGAAAGAAAAAGAGAAAAGATGACTATTTCAGAGAATTTAAAAAAATTTAATAAAGAACTGCCCAATAACGTTACGTTGATAGCTGTTTCCAAAACCAAACCTGTTAGTGATTTGATGGAGGCCTACAACGCAGGTCAGCGTGCTTTTGGAGAGAATAAAATCCAGGAAATGGAAGCCAAATGGCAGGAAATGCCAAAGGATATAGAATGGCATATGATTGGCCACGTGCAGCGCAACAAAGTGAAATATATGGCACCGTTCGTGAGTTTGATACACGCGGTGGACAGCCTGAAACTTTTAAAAGAAATCAATAAAGAAGCCGAAAAAAACGATCGTACCATCAATTGTTTGCTACAGATAAAAATTGCGGAAGAGGACAGCAAATTTGGAATGGACGAAGCGGATGCCGCAAAACTTCTTTCATCGGAAGAGCTAAAAAAACTTCAAAATGTAAAAATTGTTGGCCTGATGGGAATGGCAACGTTTACGGATGATGAAAAGCAGATTTCGGAAGAATTTCAGAAATTGAAGAAAATATATGACCAATTCAGAATTCAATCCCGAAACTTCGGGACAGAATTAAAAATTCTCAGTATGGGGATGAGCGGCGATTATAAAATTGCTATTGAAAACGGCAGTAACATGGTGCGCGTGGGCAGTGCAATTTTTGGCGAACGAAACTATCAATAAACAATGTTCAATGCTCAATGTTCAATGCTCAATGTTCAATGCTCAATGTTCAATGCTCATTTAAACTAACTATAAACAACAAACTGAAGAAGTGTACGCAATTTTAGACATAGAAACCACGGGCGGGAAATATAATGAGGAAGGTATCACCGAGATTGCAATATATAAATTTGACGGTCACAAAGTCGTAGACCAATTTTCAAGTTTGGTAAATCCAGAAAAACCCATTCAACCTTTTGTTGTAAACCTTACGGGAATTAACAATGAAATGCTTCGGCACGCGCCAAAGTTTTATGAAGTGGCCAAACGTATTATAGAAATTACCGATGGCTGCATTATGGTGGCCCACAATGCGCTTTTCGACAATAGAATTCTTACAACAGAATTTGATCGTTTGGGATATCAATTTGAGAAAGAAACCCTTTGCACCGTTGAACTTGCAAAAAAATTGATTCCAGATATGCCTTCATACAGTTTGGGTAAATTGGTGCGCTCTTTGGGAATTCCGCTTAGTGACCGCCATCGTGCGCAAGGCGATGCAAAAGCTACCGTGGCACTTTTTAAAATGTTGCTTGCCAAAGACACTTCAAAAGAAATAATTACCGAGACGCTTCGGAAAGATCCAAAACGGCAACTAGAACCAAAACTGCTTGATATCATTGAGAACACCCCTTCCGAAACCGGTGTATATTATATGCATAACGAAGCTGGAGACATAATTTATATTGGGAAAAGCAAAAACCTTAAAAAAAGATTGATGCAACACTTCACCAGCGATAATAGAAAGTCTAAAAAAATTCAGTTGGAAGTGAAATCTGTTACATTTGAAAAAACGGGCAGTGAATTAATTGCTTTGCTAAAAGAATCTGAAGAAATTAAACAAAACAAACCTTTATTCAACAGAGGACTGCGGCGTACCTTGTTTACTCATCAACTTAATTCTTTTGTAGATGAAAAAGGATATATAAATTTAAAAATTGAAAAAGCGGACGCTAGAAAAAAAGCTATAACCACTTTCAGCAATTATCAACAAGCTAGGTCATCTCTTTTTAAAATAACTGAAGAAAACCAACTTTGCCAAAAACTGACAGGGCTTTATGATACTAAAAAACAGTGTTTTAATTATACCATAAAGGAATGCCATGGAGCTTGCATAAACAAAGAACCGATTGCAGATTATAACAATAGGGTAAATGCATTTTTGGAGAAATGTAGTTATGAAAAACAAAATATGCTTATTATAGACCGAGGCAGGGAAATTGAAGAACGTTCCGTTGTTTTAATTGAAAATGGAGTTTACAAAGGATACGGGTTTTACAATTTGAACTATCAGATTAACAATCCCGAAATTCTTAAATCCATCATCAACCCTATGCAGAATAATCGTGATGCACAACATATTATTCAGAATTATCTTCGAAAAAACAGAGTGCTAAAAACTGTAAACCTTTCAGCCAATACAGTTAATTAATTTAAAGTTGCGTATTTTAGACTTTCAAAAATTTTATATTGAAACCAAACAATAAAAAATCTTGGCGCTACAAACTTCACGAAATCATTTATGAAGCAGATACGCCCATGGGCAAGCTTTTTGACATAGTGTTGCTTATACTTATTTTATTAAGTATTGTTTTGGTTATGTTGGAAAGCGTTAGTGAAATTGACGCCAAATACCACGAAATACTTTATATTGGTGAATGGATCATTACCATATTTTTCTCCTTTGAATACATTGCACGAATAATTACAGTAAAAAAACCACGAGCTTATATTTTCAGTTTTTACGGAATTATTGACTTTTTATCTACCATCCCTCTTTATTTGTCTTTTCTTTTTGCGGGCAGCAGTTTTTTACTTTCTGTACGTGCCTTGAGACTTTTAAGGGTTTTTCGAATTTTAAAAATAACACGCTATATTGGTGAAGCCACAAAACTTCGAAAAGCATTAGCCAATAGTAAAGCAAAAATCCTTGTTTTTCTTTTTGCGGTTCTTGTAATTGCCGTAATTGCCGGCACATTGATGTATATAATTGAAGGGCCTGAGCATGGTTTTAATAGCATTCCTAAAAGTGTTTACTGGTGTATTGTAACCCTTACCACCGTTGGTTTTGGCGACATTGCCCCTTCCACTCCACTCGGCCAATTATTGGCAACTGTTATTATGATTCTTGGTTATGGAATTATAGCCGTTCCCACGGGCATCGTTAGTTCTGAATATACCAAAAGTATGGACAAAGCAGATGTATTGGGGAAAGATTATGTTCACGTGAATACACAAGCTTGCCTTAATTGTGGTGCACAGCGGCATAGGGATGATGCTAAATTTTGCCACAAATGTGGTGAAGAATTGCATCCAGAAAATAATTTTGAAGCCTAATGTCTTTAAAAAAACCTCTGCTTATTTGTGTGGTGGGAGCTACTGCCATCGGCAAAACTTCATTAGCAATAAAACTTGCACAAGCATTTTCTACCGAAATAATTTCGGCAGATTCGCGACAGTTTTTTAAGGAAATGAATATAGGCACAGCGGTTCCTTCAAAAGAAGAATTAGAAGCAATTCCGCATCATTTCATCCAAAACAAAAGTATTTTTGAAGATTACTCAGTAGGAGATTTTGAAAGAGATGCTCTTTCTTTGATAACAGATATTTTTGAAAAGAAAAAACTGCTTATAATGGTGGGTGGTTCGGGATTATATGTGGATGCTCTGGTGAAAGGTTTAGATACTTTTCCAGAAGTGCCTTCAGAAATTAGAGAACAGTTAAATTTTGAATTAAACGAAAAGGGACTCGAAACACTTCAAAATGAATTGAAGAAAGCAGACCCAACCTATTTTGAAAAAGTTGATATTCAAAACCCTCACAGAGTGATTCGTGCTTTGGAAATATATCGTGCAACAGGAAAACCGTATTCGTCTTTCTTAAATAAAGAAGCTATCAATAGAGATTTTGAAACGCTCTACATTGGTTTAACGGCTGAAAGAGAGCTAATTTACGGTAGAATAAACCACCGAGTTGATCAAATGATTGAAGCTGGATTAATTGATGAAGCAAAATCACTTCTTCCTCACAAAGAAAGAAATGCACTGCAAACAGTGGGCTATCGAGAGCTCTTTGAATATTTTGAGGGAAAAATTTCAAAAGAAGAGGCTATTTCGGAAATCAAAAAAAATACTAGAAGATTCGCGAAAAGGCAAAATACCTGGTTCAAAAAAAATGAAGAAATCCACTGGTTTAATTATAAAACGGATGCTTCAACAATTATAGACTTCATAAAAGAAAAAAACGCCCTTTAAAGGCGTTTTTTTACACTTATCTTAAGCTTTTAATATTAATTTTCCACTTCGTTCTTCACTACCAAACGGAAACCTTCGCCGTGAATATTGACTATTTCAACACCATCATCTTTGCTTAAGTATTTACGTAGTTTTGCTATATAAACATCCATACTTCTGGATGTGAAATAGTTGTCATCTCTCCAGATTTTGGTAAGTGCAAGTTCACGAGGCATCAAATCGTTCTTGTGAAGCGCTAAAAGACGTAACAATTCGTTCTCTTTTGGAGAAAGTTTTATAGGAGTTTCTTTGTTATAAGTTAAAAACCTCAATTTGGAATTCAAATGAAAATTACCAACTTGAAACTCAAACTGTTTACTATCTGCAATGGAATCAGTGGCTTTTCTTTGAATAATAGCTTTAATTTTCATCAAAAGTACTTCACTGTCAAAAGGTTTGTTTAGGTAATCATCTGCCCCTACTTTATAGCCTTTCATCACATCTTCTTTCATAGCTTTTGCGGTAAGAAATATGATTGGCACGTCTTCGTTTTTCTCACGAATTTCCTTCGCCAGTGTAAAACCGTCTTTATACGGCATCATCACGTCGAGAATACAAAGATCAAAATCGTCTTTTTTAAATTTTTCAAAACCTTCCATCCCGTTTTTTGCATGCGTAACGTTATAGTCGTTCATGGCAAGATAATCTTTTAGTACTGTCCCAAAGTTGGGATCGTCTTCTACAAGAAGGATTTTTTTGTTTTCTGTTTCCATAATTTTAAGATATTAAGTGTAGTTTTATTATAAATGTGCTGCCTTTTCCTTTTTCGCTTTCAACGAAAATTTCGGCATCGTGGTCGTCCAAGATGCGCTTTACGTATGCAAGTCCCAGGCCATGACCTTTTACGTTGTGAATATCACCGGTATGCTCTCGGTAAAATTTTTCAAATATTTTTTTCTGAACAGGTTTACTCATCCCCATACCTTGGTCGCGTATTTTTAGGATGACACTGTTTTTTACATTTTCTGTATATATATCAATTTTTGGCGCTTCTTCTGAATATTTAATAGCGTTATCCAGCAAGTTTACTATCACATTGCCCAGGTGCGACTCGTTGGCCAAAACTGCAGATTGGAGCGCTCCATAATGGGTTTTTATATATCCTCCCCTATCTTCTACAATCAAACTTACGTGCGAGATAGCTTCTTCAACAACTTCCTGCAAACCAACACGTTCCTTGGGTAAATCAAGTTCATTTTTTTCAAGTTTTGAAATCTGTAATACATTTTCAACCTGTGCGTGCATGCGTTTATTCTCTTCCCGGATCATTCCCAAATAGCGGTCTAAAAATTCTCTATTATCCTTTACTTTCGGATTTCTAAGTGAATCTAAAGCCAAATTAATTGTCGCTATAGGAGTTTTGAACTCGTGGGTCATATTATTTATAAAATCACTCTTAATTTGAGAAATTTGTCTTTGTTTATATATCTGCGAAATAGCGCTGGAATAGGCCAGAATTATAACCGCCGTAAAAACTAATGATAGTATTGCCATTCCCAAAAT
This sequence comes from Aequorivita nionensis, assembly GCF_046352995.1. GTDB lineage: Bacteria > Bacteroidota > Bacteroidia > Flavobacteriales > Flavobacteriaceae > Aequorivita > Aequorivita nionensis. The sequence goes on from NZ_CP130281.1 coordinate 3,379,242, forward strand.
ACTGTTCAAAACCAATTTTTCTTTTTCCGAAAAATTTACATAAAGCTCATAATTTGTTTCATTTTCAACATCAAAAAGAGGGACTACGTAAGTACTTCCTTCATCATATTTAAAGTTATTTGACCTAACTTTAGTTTCAAGATTGTTGCTGTAAACTGCAAACTCAAACTTTGAATTTAATCCTCTTTCTTTTAATTCATTATCAATCAATGTAGCTATTACATCGGGACTCACTCGTTTATAAATTGGTGTAAGCGCAGTGATGTTGCTTACAAAGCTTTCAAACTGTTTTTGCTCATAATCCTTCATTCTTGAAAAGGACACCATACCAGTTTCTGTGGTGGTAGTACCGTCAATACCATCAGAAATTCTGGTTTTGGTCTTTCGGTTTGTCAATTTTTTGAACTGGATACTATCTGCGTCCGGATCAATAAGACCAGACGAAAGCTTATAGTCCTGTTCCAAAATGCCATCTGTGAAAATATAGGTTTCATTGGTGGCCTTGTTCTGATATTTATATGCTAGCTCGGTAAAGCTTACATTATCAGGAACCTTAATGCTGTCTACATATGGAATATAAAGCTGATAATAAGCTTCAGTCTCTCTCAGTTTGATTTCTTTGGCAACGGATAAAAGGACTTGTTTTGCATTTATAGTAAACTGGTCGTTCTTTGTTCGGTATGCGTTTGAAATCCAATATCCTTGAACAAATACTATCCCTAATAATGAAAGGCTCATGAGCGCTATGAGCAATACAAATAGCTTTTTATTCATATTTCAAAAGTAAGATTTTAACATTTAGATAGTCGTTCATTTAACCAAATGTTAACAAAAGACAGGAAGTGCTACAGTGTAGATGGTTAGCTTAATAAATTGTGAATCGCTTCCACTTTATTTTTAGTGGTTTTCAAATCAATATTCTCAATAATTATGTCTGCCAGTTTTAGTTTTTTTTCGTCGCTCCATTGATTGTTCATCCGTTGTTCAATTTCGGCTTTAGATGTATTATCACGCGCCATAACACGATTTATACGCATTTGCTTGGGGGCAGTAACCAAGATTACCTTATCGCAATCTTTGTAGCTACCGTTTTCGAAGAGTATTGCGGCCTCCTTAATTACATAGGTAGCTTTCTGCTTTGAGACCCACTTTTTAAAATGTGCCGCTACCTTTGGATGAATCACCGCATTAACAGCATCCAAAAGGAATTTGTCATTAAAAATTTTATCGGCAACAAATTTACGGTTGAGCTTTGTTCCTGAATAAGCATCTTCACCCAATAACGCAACGAGTTTTCGGCGAATCACTTTTGAGGAATTCATAAGTTTTTTAGCTTCAGTATCTGCAATATAAATAGGCACGCCCAGTTCAGAAAACAACTGCGCTACCGTAGTTTTTCCACTTCCAATTCCACCCGTTAGACCAATTATTTTCACTTGGATATCTTTTGCTTTTTGAAGTTGAAGAATTATTTTAAGATAAAAAAATCGATCTTTTTGGGCTCAAAGACTACATTATAAATGTTCTGTGGCTTTTTCTCAAGAAATGGCAGCATAAAATTTTCATCTTTATTGCTTTGAGAATAATCGCAAACCAATCTAAAGTTTTCTTTGGAAATAGTACTAAAATCGTTTACAGATACATCAAAGGTAATAGTTACAGATTCTGGTACCATTTTAATATTCATATCTGGCGGTAAGTTAACCACCTCAACAGGAAAAGTGTATTGACCTTGTGAAAATTCTGCAACAACCAACTCAACCTTTACTTTATTTGGTTTAATTGAAACTATTTCGCTTCCAGGGCTAACAACCTTTACCGTTTCTGAAATATTTTTTTCAACTTCTTTCAGGGAAATAAGTTCTGTTTCTATTGTTTTCATATTCTTCAAACTTCCCGAGGGACCAGATATTGTAATTGAATCTGGTACAATCTTTATGCTATCTAACGGTTTAAATCCATTTTTAAAAGTAATAGCCGTCTTTGCGATAACGCGAACTTTTTTTAGGACTATGGGGTCTAAATGTACATTCAGTTCATCAACTGAAAGATTTTTAATATCTAAATTTCTATTAAAATTAGAGGATACCATTCGCAATAATTCATTCTTTGAAATCTTAAAGCCTCCTTTTTCCTTAGTATAATATTTTCCAACAGGCACAGTGACTGTTGGTTTTTTAAATTTATAGAATAGTATTTCAAAGCCGTTTGCTGCAAGATCGAAAGTGATATATCGCGTGTTGTTCTCTGAGAGCGCAGCTGTTTCAGGGATGTTTTCATAATTGATCTTAGCTGTCATTGTAGAAGTAAACTCTCTACTGAACTTTGTTAAAACCCAAAAGATTGTAGCAAGCAGCAGAAAGAGTAGAAAACGGTTTACTTTTGCGTTTTTCGTGTTTTTAAAAAATCCCTTCGACATGGCGGTTTTTTTGAATGTAAATAAAATTAACTAAAAAATAAGGAGGGAAATTGTTTCTGGGGATCTTTCTTTAGAAGATTTATAAAAAAACTTGACTTTATAAAAGCCATTCCATAGCCAAAAAATTGTACAAATACAGCAGCTACGGAAAGCAATCCAATATAAATACTTTTATTTTTTATTGAAGAATCAATCACTATCAACATTAAATATAAGAGTAGCGGAATTAAAAATAATGGATTGAAGAATAAAGAAAATAGTATCGAACTAATTACAAATAATACAAATAAGGATGGAAACCAAAATGTAATTTTTGCTGAGGAAGGATGCCATTGGTTTAATATTGGCCTAACGAGTCCAAACTTTTTCACTTGCTTATAAAATTTACTCCAAGAAATTCTTCTTTTATGGTAAACAAAAGCATTCGGTAAAAATGTTGTTTCATAACCTGCTTTCAAAATTCGCTGGGAAAGATCTGGGTCTTCCCCTGGATGGATTTTTGCATATCCACCTGTCATCTCAAATACTTCTTTTGAAATCCCCATATTGAAACTTCTCGGTTCAAAACGGTTAACACTGGTTTTACTTCCGCGAATGCCTCCCGTAGTAAAAAAAGAAGTCATTGTATAATTTATAGCTTTTTGTAAAGGAGTGAAACTCTCATGCGCAGCATCTGCACCTCCAAAACAATGATAAAATGTTTTATTTAAGAATAAATCTACCGTTTTCAAATAATGTGGCGGCAACAAACAATCAGAATCAAGAATTATGAAATAATCTCCTTTTGCTTGATTCATTCCAAAGTTTCTTGAATCACCGGGACCAGAATTTTGTTTAAAATAATATGAAATTGAAAGCTTTTCTGAAAACTGTTCAACAATTTTTTCAGAAGTTTCCGTGGAGCCATCTTCTACCAATACAATCTCAAAATCTTCGTGAAAATTTAATTTTTCAAAACTTTCTAAAAGCTCCATAACTTCCTGCGGACGGTTATAGACGGGGATGATGAAAGAGTACATTCGTTGCATTGCGCAAAGTTAGTTAAATAAAAAAAGCCACCCACTTTCGTGGATGGCTTTTGATAAAATTTCTAAATATTTAGTTTTTCAATACTTTGTAAGTTCCAGTCTGTCCATCAACAGTAACCTTCATAATGTAGGTTCCAGTTGTTAAACCTGAAATGTCAAGATCAGTAGTAGTAGCACCAACTTTAGAGCTCAATACACTTTGACCTAACAAGTTAAAGATAGCTACTGAATCTATGTTGTTTACAGATTTCAAAGAAAGCGCTCCGTTTGTTGGGTTTGGATAGTAAGCAAAACCTTCCAATGCATTTTCAGAAACGCCAAGGATTTCTCCTTTAGCAGAAGTCCAAGCTACTTGGTCAGCACCACCGTTGAATAGACCAACTACAGTAGAAGCACCGGTAAGTACATCAACTCTTCTCCACTGTCCTTGGAATGCACCTCCATCAAAAGCAGATAGGTATACAAAACCTGCATCACCTTTAATATAAGTACCACCTTGACCAAAGTTAGCATCAAAACCTAACGAGCCTACAATAGAAGCAGTACCAGTTCCAAGATCAACATAGTAAAAATTGTCATCAACAATATCATGGCTGTAGCCATCACCGTTCTCATCAATCATTAATGAGATACCACCAGCCATACCTGTCGCACCTACTGTAGTAGCAGTAGCAGCACCAATGTCAATAGTAGATAGTGTAGATGTTGTAATGTTAGTAGAAATTGCGTACAATGTACCACTGGTAGGGTCAAATTCCATACCTGCCCAAGTTTCAGAACCAGGAGCTGCAATGCTACCAAGAGAAGTGTAAGCACCTGTTGCTAAATCTACACTGTAGAAAGCACCACCATTATCAAGAACATAAGCAGTTCCATCATCGTTAGGATCTATTGCACCAGCGTTCTCAAAACCAGCAGCTGGAGAAGCTCCAAGAGTTGTAAAAGCTGCTGGATCAGCAGGATCAAAAGTGATTAAGCTAGCAGTTGAGTTATTGATACCGAATACTTCAGCTGGATCTGCACCACCACCTGGCTCATCATCACCAAGAACGTTCCATACAAAACCTTGGCTTAAACCTAAGTCGAATAAAGGAGTAGGAGTGTTCGCACCACAATCAGGAGCCATAATATAACTTGGTCCAGTTTCACCATCATTATTACAACCAAAACGCATAAAGTTAGTATCTGTACCATCATCTACCAATACAAGTTCCATAACCATTGCTTCGCCAGCAGGAATCATAGCTGAAAGAGGCAAGTTAATCATAGTTTCAAAATCTGCGTTTGTTGCCATATGAACTGCAGTTCCTTGAAGAGTCAAAGTTCCACCAGGAAAAGAACCAGGAGTTGTAGAATAAATATTTGCAGTTATTGGAAAACCAGATGGAGTTGAAATGGTACCCATTGCAAATTCTACAGCAGTAACTTCCAAACCGTTCATAATACCATAATCTCCAGGAAGATCAAAGGCTCTATAAACATTATTGTTTCGGAAGCTTGTTGGAGATGCACAAGCAATCTCTGCGCCAGACTCAATTGTCTGTGTATTGCTTTGTGTGATTACAACTGGAGCTATATTCTGGATTCCATTGTAATGCACATTTAGCATACGTTGCTCTTGCGGAGTAAAATAATCATTAACATTTCCTGCAACATTTCCAATATTTTGAAGTCTTGTTATTAAACTTTCAATTGTCACCGGAGTTTGTGTGCTTGTGTTAGTTCCCGTAAAAGAGCTTTGCGCATTCATTAATCCAACGGATCCAATGAAAAAAGCTAATAGTAATGTAATTTTTTTCATAATAAAATTTGTTTTAAAGGTTAAATTTTTAATATTAAAGGCTAAAGATATTCAAAAAAGATTGACTCCAAAAATAATATAGTTAAAAATAAAAAAAAAAGCCACCCACTTTCGTGGATGGCTTTTGATATAAATTTTAAAAATTAGTTTTTCAACACTTTGTAGGTTCCTGTCTGTCCTTCAACAGTAACCTTCATAATGTAGGCTCCAGTTGTTAAACCTGAAATGTCAAGATTAGAAGTGGTAGCGCCAATTTTAGAGCTCAACACACTTTGACCTAACAGATTAAAGATAGCTACTGAATCTATATTGTTTACAGATTTTAGTGAAAGAATTCCGCTTGTTGGGTTTGGATAATAAGCAAAACCTTCCAATGCGTTTTCAGAAACACCCAATGGGTCACAGTCACCTTCGAAATTATATACAAAATCGTCAGCACCCGTAGCAACATTCCATGTTGCTCCACCATCAGCTGAGAAGACGGCAGGATATCCCACAATACTTGCAGTTGTTATTTCCCAATAACCTGGACCACCAGTACCAGCAGAAGTAGTAACATTAATATCTACCCAATAGGTTGTTGGAAATGCAGCTTGGCCAGCCAATGCAATTGGAGCAAGATCAAATACAACCTCCGTAACATCAAGACTTGAAGCTGCAGGGAAATCACCAACTACTGTTTGTGAACTTGGAACAACACCAGTTTGAGAAGCTATAACATTTCCTGGATCTGGAAGTCCTCCAAAGTCATCAGCATATACAGTAACATCAGCAGATAAAATTGTATCACCATCAGGCATTATAAAGTTGACAGTTGCTTTATTAAAGTTCATATTTTCATTAGTTGCTACAGTTAAATCAGCAGCTACACGTTGAAGGGTATCTACTGAAGAAGTGTAGCCATTTTCAAATCCGTTTGATGGATTGGACTCATTACAAGCTGTACCACCACCAATAAGATCACCATACATTACAAAAGGCATACCTTGTGCTGCAAGTGCTCCAGCGTCTTCAGCTGCAATCCATAAACCAGCTTGGTTTTGAAGTGCATTTCCTGTTACTGCTGTACCTGTAATTACAATTGGCGGAGCCCAAGGTCCAGAAGCACCGGTACCTTCAAAGCTATATTCAATCCAGTAAGTACCAGCTGTTAATGATAATCCAGTAGTATTGGCAGTAACTCTTTGGATTTCTCTTGAGGTATCACCAGGCGCGCTTTCCAATTGTCTAAAAGCATCCGTTGCAGTAGCTGTATCAAGGATGTCTGTAGTTAGATCTCCCCAAATTACGCTAGCACCACCCCCACTTGGGTCACCGTCCCAAACCTGCAAGTATAATGCATTAATAGATGGAGCAGTAGATCCTGTTTGATAAGCAAAAACGTCAATTGAAGTAATGTTATAATCGTCAGCAAGAACAACGTCATCTGCCATACTGTTACCAGCAGTGAATTGAGCACCAAATCCATACAAGCTCATTCCCAATGAAGCATCTTGTAAGAAACTAATATCTGGAGGACCAGCTACATTAAAGTAAGGGCCGTTGTCATAAACAATTGCATCTGGAGATTGGAAATAATAGGTTCCGGTAAAAGGAACACGTAAATTATCATCTCTTTCAATTGTGGAAGTTATTCCAGTAGTTTCTCCTACTGCTGTCCCCGTGGAATTATAATAAGCCGCAGGAAGTTGGACAGTTTGCGAATATTGATCCGCAGGGGCATTAGTTGCTTTGTTTTGGCTAAATCCAATAGCGCAAAAGCCCATAAAAATTAACATTGTAATTTTTTTCATAATAAAATTAGATTTAAAAGTTAATATAAAAGTTTTAGTTGTAGTAGGTTAAAGATATTCAAAAAACACTCTAAATCAAAAAAATATAAATAAAAATTACATACAGCAACTTTACATAAAATAAAAAGCCGCCCACGAGTTTGGGCGGCTTTAATTAAAATTAAAAAATATGGAATTATTGTTTCAGCACTTTGTAAGTACCTGTCTCACCATTTACAGTAACCTTCATCAAATAGGTACCTGTACTAAGACCAGAAATATCAACCTGTGAAGTTGTTGCATTCACACGGCTTTCGATAACCAATTGACCCAAAAGATTGTACATCGATACGTTTTCGATGTTCTCAACACTATTAAGGTTCAAGATACCGTTGGTTGGGTTCGGATAATAACTGAAACCAGCAATGGTATTCTCTGAAATACCGATGTTGGTACCGTCTATCACGATATCAGTAACAGCTCCTGTATTCATTACAAACACATAATATGCTTGGCCACCCAAAGTAAATATTGAAGCGGATGTACCTGGCGCACACTGATTGGTCTGTTGCGGAACAAGAGTAAGGTCTGTTTCCACAGCGTTCTCATTTGGTGCGGTATAGAAAGTAACCGAACTGGCACCGCCAGGAGTTACGATCGTTGCATTAGCAGTACCGTCTCCGGAAGGAACAAAGTTGTACCAAACACCGTTAGCGCCGGTAAGATCACAGTTCACTGGATTTCCATTCTCTGTAGTAGCTGCAGGCATCGCTACAGAAGGGTCAGTATAAGGGAATCCTATTTCATCAACATCTATCGAGTTTACGATCATATCGTTCGGCGGAGGTGTTGGAGAGCAGGTAACATCCATAGTGAAATTACCAGTAGCACCACCAAAGCTGTGGATAAGAATATAGTACTCAGTATTTCCATCACTCGCAAAAGTGATTTCAGACTGAAGTCCACAGGCATCATCGTTTCCGTCTATACAAACAAGTGCAGCGCAGATTCCGCTGTAAACTGAAATCTTAGAATCGAAATCAGTACCATTACACAGTGATAAGGTAATATCACCTGGAAGACCACTATTGTCATTCAACTTATACCATACTCCAGGAGAGGTAATTGCTGGACCACAAGCAGGTGCTCCGGAATCAACAGTTGCACCAACTGTAGATCCAGTAACCGAATCACCACAGCTTACCGCAATAGCTCCACTACAATCATCGTTTGGCAATGGATCCTCACAAGTTATATCAAGACTAAAATTACCAGAATTAGAGCCGAAACCTTCTACCATTATATAGTAGGTAGATGTACCGTCTGAAGTGAAAGACACTTCTGACTGAAGACCGCAAGAATCATCGTTGAAAGCAAGCTCGTTTAAAAGGTCACAATCGTCAAATACACGAAGTACAGAATCATAATCGGTTCCACCACCACAAAGTGAAATAGTAACCAACTGTGAAGTGCCATTACCAGTGAATTTATAGAATACATCTGGAGCAGGGTTTCCGCCAGAGTCAGTAGCAGTTAAAGTTTCTCCTGTTACGCTGTCACCACAAGCAAGAGCTATGGCACCAGAACAATCGTCATAGTTTCCACCGCCTCCAATTGGAGAACAAGTTGCAGCAAAGGTATAAACGCCTTCATTAGTAGGCTCGGTAATGAACCCTGCTACTCCGTCGTCATAGCTAAGTCCAAAGCCTATTACAGCAGCGGTCGAGAATTCCCAGAAAGTGTTGCTTCCGTCTGTTGGCTCAAGAGATAGCCCAATCCAATAAGTGGTAGCTGCCCCTACTTGCCCAGGCAAGTTAACATCAGCGATATCAAGTTCTATGCTCCAAGCATCAAAACCAAAGTTATTACCAACCACGACCTGCGAATCAGGGACCAAGCTTGTTTGAGAGGTTACAAGTGTTCCAGGAGCTCCTGAACCATTGTCTTCATAGATGAAAACATCTACGTTATCAGCATTTACGCCAGAACCAACACCTCCTATAAAGGCATTAAAGGTAATAGACTCTAACAGCATGTCTTCACCATCAGCAACTGAGATGTCATTGGCGGTAATACGACCCAAGTTTTTGGTGAAACTCTTACCGTTTTCAAAAGCATTGCTAGCACTAGTAAGATCACAAGGATTTCCACCACCTCCAATTGGTGAACAAGTTGCAGCAAAGGTATAAACGCCTTCATTAGTAGGCTCGGTAATGAACCCTGCTACTCCGTCGTCATAGCTAAGACCAAAGCCTATTACAGCAGCGGTTGAGAATTCCCAGAAAGTGTTGCTTCCGTCTGTTGGCTCAAGAGATAGCCCAATCCAATAAGTGGTAGCTGCCCCTACTTGCCCAGGCAAGTTAACATCAGCGATATCAAGTTCTATGCTCCAAGCATCAAAACCAAAGTTATTACCAACCACGACCTGCGAATCAGGGACCAAGCTTGTTTGAGAGGTTACAAGTGTTCCAGGAGCTCCTGAACCATTGTCTTCATAGATGAAAACATCTACGTTATCAGCATTTACGCCAGAACCAACACCTCCGATAAAGGCATTAAAGGTAATGGACTCTAACAGCATGTCTTCACCATCAGCAACTGAGATGTCATTGGCGGTAATACGACCCAAGTTTTTGGTGAAACTCTTACCGTTTTCAAAAGCATTGCTAGCACTAGTAAGATCACAAGGTCCACCTGTGCCTCCGCCACCATCACAACTATAGGTTCTAAAGGTATAGTCAAAATTTGCGAAAGGTGTATAATTGTTTGCAAACACATTTCCTCCAGCATATGGATTGTTAAGTGCGCCTGCGATACAAGGCAATGTAGGGTCCCCATCAATAACAATATAATAAGTATTACCAACAGTAACATTTACTACTGGATCCCAAAAAACATCAGCCCAAACGGTACCGTCGGTTTGACTTGTTCCGCTAGCAAGCATCGTTCCGCCTGCATTTGGAAGACCGTCCCATAACGATAAATTTACGTCAAGTCCAGTAGAAGTTGCTGTAAACATAATACCAGCTCCTGCAGATTGAGCTTCCAAAGGCATGTAAGACTGAGCCAACCCACCTTGAGAAATATTAGCCATACAAGCATCAGTAAAATCTTGGTTTACTTCTATAACTGCGTTTGCACAAGCGCCACCGCCACCGCCGCCGGTTGTAACATTTATAGAATAATCCTCAGCTTGACCAAAACCTGTTGCCAAGCAAGGGTCTAGATAATTGGTTGTTCCAAATTGCTTTTTAACCCTCATTCTGGTAGTTCCAGCCAAAGCTCCTGCAGGAACGTCAATAGTTCCATTGGATTGCTGACCATCAACCCCAGTAGAGTTTATAAGAAGATCTGTAATTTCATATACTTCTCCCGCATCGTTTAAAACTCCGTTTTGATTCCAGTCTATAAATACAACAAAGCGGTTTGTGAAGTTTCCATCTGTATTTCCCTCAAGAGCAATTGGATAACTCATTCCGGCTTCCATATCGCCACTAATAGCTGTAAAATCTTCGTGATCGGGCGTACCGTTTACCGCAGCATCTGTTACATTGCTTATTCCAGCAACTTCTACCAAGGTAATAGGTTCAACATTTGAAGTGAAATCAAGCGGACCACAGTAAGGGGCCGGGAATGCTCCACCGCCACCAGCTTCTTCTCCAACAATATTCATGACCATATGCTGATTAGGAAATCCGATTGCAGTTAAATCTGTAGGAGTGCTTATAGCACAAGCAGCAGACATTATCCAAGAAACTCCAGTTTGGCCACCAGTATTAGAACCGGGGAACCATGAAGCAGTAGCGCCAGCATTTATCTTAAGCTCATAAATCATAATTTCTCCCGCAGGAATGGTTGCTGTTATTGGAACTGAAACCACAGTACCCGCATCAGCTACGTTTGAAACATAATTAGCTGTGCCCTGAAGAGTGGCAGAACCTGGATATCCACCCGGAAAAACAGTTGTTGTTGAGTATATGTTTATGGTCAAATTGGTTGCACCAGAAACAGCTTCTACTGCAAATTCTGCACTGCTTACATCGAAATCATCAGTGATGCCAAAATCTCCAGCCAAATCAAAATCTCTGAAAAAACTGTTTTCATCTGGAATACCCCCAGCATTACAAGTTACTGAATTACCCGCAACAATATTTTGGGTAACACTGTGAGTAATAGTTACCGGTGCCCTATTATTATAAAATAAGTCAGGCTGCATATTTCTAGATGCAGTTCCAGGAGGAGGGCCCACTACAGTTCTTAATGAACTATTAGAGGCACTTAAAGACATTGGTCCAGAAAAATTTCTTTGGGCAGGAACAACATCATCCAAAGAAGTAGCAGAACGGCCTTCATAATTAACTTCAGGGGTCGTTTGCTGCTTATTGTAAATAACAGGATTATTTTCTCCTTTTTTCATCCCACCAATTTCAGAGGGACTGTTAGAAAGGTTTGATTTAACAACAGCTTCCTTTTTTTGCTGCTGATTGTAATAAACAGGGTTATCAACCCCCATTGATTTTACCTCATGCTGACTATACCCTAAGGCACATGTCATGAGAAAAATTAACATAGTAATTCTTTTCATAATTAAATTAGTTTAGTTAGTAATCAATTTTAAAAGCTTAAATCTATTCTAAAAAAACCAAATATCAAAGGTTTTGACTATAAGATTATTATGTCATCTACAAATTAGCGGAGAAGGAAGCTTTATGAAATGACAAATAGACACTAGCTGTATAAAGTTTTCTTTAGTTAAATGACATCAAAGAGAATAAATTCTTAAAATCTTTTGGAGTATATAAAAAACCACCCACAATAAGTGGGTGGCTCTAATTAAAATTAAAATATATGGAATTATTGTTTCAGTACTCTATAAGTACCTATCTGACCGTTCACAGACACTTTCATTATATACGTGCCAGTGCTAAGACCAGAAATATCAACCTGTGAAGTTGTTGCATTCACACGGTTTTCGATAACCAATTGACCTAAAACATTGTACATCGATATGTTTTCGATGTTTTCAACACTATTAAGGTTCAAGATACCGTTGGTTGGGTTCGGATAATAACTGAAACCAGCAATGGTATTCTCTGAAATACCGATGTTGGTACCGTCTATTACGATATCAGTAATTGCCCCTGTATTCATTACAAACACATAATATGCCTGGCCACCCAATGTGAATATGGAAGCGGATGTACCTGGTGCACACTGATTGGTCTGTTGCGGAACAAGAGTAAGATCTGTTTCCACAGCGTTCTCATTTGGTGCGGTATAGAAAGTAACCGAACTGGCACCGCCAGGGGTTACGATCGTTGCATTAGCAGTACCGTCTCCGGAAGGAACAAAGTTGTACCAAACACCGTTGGCGCCGGTAAGATCACAATTCACTGGGTTTCCTCCTTCTATAGTAGCTGCAGGCATATGAACCGCAGGATCAGTATAAGGGAACCCTATTTCATCAACATCTATAGAGTTAACAATCAAATCGTTTGGTGGTGGCGATAGCGCACAAGTAACATCTGCCTCCCATCCAGACTGTGGAACAGAAGAGTCACTCATAAACACGAAAGTCAAAGCACCGCTTGGATCAGTTGAAACAAATGGGCCAGGTATGCTAGTACCATAATAACCTCCAGCAGGGAAACCACTATTGGTAGGTGGGTTTCCACTTGAAATTATTGGGAAGCTGGCATCCGGACCATCATAAACATATAGTGCATCCCATGTAGCTTCAACCTCAAAGGCCGTGAATGTTACCGTTACAAGTTCACCCGGGTTTTCTGGGCTAATTATAGTTGTAACATTTTCACTGTTTTGATAATCTCCACCTGGACCTCCAGTATCATAGAATTTTCCGCCACACGCCGGAGGAGTTGCAAAATTAATTGGCCCGGCAAGTTGACTTAGTCCATCAGAATCACAATCTGCCACCACGTAGAAATCATAGCTTAAACCGCCATCTAATCCTGTTGCAGTAGCAGTTGTTGTACCAGCAGGAACAGTGCCTGTTGCCACTGGCGGATCGGAAATTGGATTTGCCCCTTGATCAAAAACATACCAGATATAACCACTGCTGGCGTTTGGCTCAGCAGTCCATGAAAGATCGGCAGTAGTTGGTGTAACATTTGAAACCACAAGATTTGTTGGCTCAGGACATGCTGGTGGAGGAAGTGTTTCTCCAATAGACACCCATGCTACTTGCGTAGTAGCAGCAGTAGTAACAATCGGGCCTATTAAAGTAGATGCTCCAGTTGTTAAATTTACTGATCTCCATTCACCTGCAAAGGTTCCGCTGTTGAAAGCAGACATATATACCATATCTGTTGTTGGGTCATAGCACATACCTTGACCAAAATTAGCATCAAAACCAATATTACCAATAAGTGTTGCTGTTGCAGTTGTAAGATCTATAGAATATAGATTATCACTTACTAGCTCATAGGTATATCCTACTCCAGCACCGTCAATGGCAAGTGCTATTGGAAGATCAGCTGGGTTAATACCTGTTGCGCCAACCAATGTAGCAGAGACTCCAACCGGATCTATGGTGTAAAGGTCTGCACCTGCAATAGCATAAAGTATTCCGCTGCTGCGATCAAATTCCATACCTACCCAATCTCCAGGAATATTACCCAATAAAGTGTAGAAGCCAGATGCAACATCAAAAGAATAGAACTGTCCACCATTGTCAAGTGCATATCCGGTAGTTGGATTTGCAGGATCAATTGCTCCAGCATTTTCAAAGTTTACAGTAACTGGCGAATCACCAAATACCTCAACGGTTGATGGGTCTGAAACAGGGAAGCCAATAAGTTCAACATTACTATTATTCACTCCATAAGCAGTTGCAAGTGCTCCACCGCTACCGCCATTATCGACGCAGTATCCAATACTTCCATTCCAAACACGTGGGTCAAAAATAGGATTCGTAAAAGGCACATTACTTGCTGACCCCAAATCTAACGTTATATCACCATTTGAGTAGTTCTGATTTGTTCCATCACCGTTGGTATATGCATGTGTATGTGTTGCATCAAAAACCAATGCAACTGCATATGTTGTATTTGCAGACATAGTAATAGGAACATCTAATGTAGCAGTTGAAGGAAGTCCAGCTCCAGCCCCAGTACCTGATCCCGTAGCTGCCGAAGCACCCCAAGGTGTAGGATTGCCTTGATTGCCAACATATGTACCCTCAAATACATATACATCCATGGTAAAAGGACCAGATTCAGGCGTATTCATATCAATAGTTGTTATGTCAATATCTGAAGCTCCCACAGTAATGTCAAAATATACAGCTCCTCCAGGGTCACCACCGTTTCCACCAGCATATAGCGTAGCTAAACTACCGGGAGTACAGCCACCGCCGCCGCCAATAGGTTCGCAATTACCCGAAACAGTATAAACAGTATTCCACATACCATCAGCAGGTAGCGTTGAAGTCCATCCACCATTTGCTACATCATAATGTACCCTATAATCAGTTCCAGGGTTAGGAATACTCGTTGTTTCCCAATATGCATCGGATACTGGGTCTACAGGATTTGGAGTTTCAACACCTATCCAATAAACAGTTTCAGAACCTGAAGTTCCATTAAGCATTACTGTTGGCGTGATATCCAATACAATTGAAAGCACGTCTCTACCAAATGCAGTACCAATTACTGTGGAAGATGTAGGGACAATTGTCATAATCGAACCAATCATCGTACCCGGCATACCACCGGCATCTTCATAAAAGGCAACATCTATAGAGTTGAAACCTCCATTGTTAATCATATTTATTGTAAGTTGATCTACTTCGAAATCAGTATCAGCCTCAACGATTATTTCATCTGCAATTTCAACAGTGTTGTTGGTATTTCCGTATCCATTTTCAAAGCCGTTGCTTACATCCTCTTGTGAACAAGCAGAACCACCGCCGCCACCGCCGCCGGTGCCCATAATTGCAACAAGACCTAATTCAGCGCAATCAGCATTCACTGAACCTAATGTAGTAGCAGCTCCTGTGGCAGTATCTACGGAAGCAAAGAAATTTACGCCTCCGCCAAGATATGCAGCCATATATAATGTGTCTGTATCTGGGTCAAAATCTGCATCCTGTGCAAAGTTAATATTAACACCCAACGCTCCCACAAGGGTTGCAGTACCTGTTGCTAAATCGACCGAAAAAAGGCTGTCAAGTCCTACATCTGCCATAAAAGCATTACCATTAGAGTCTATTGCTAACCAAATAGGAAGCCAACCTGTTATTGTAGAACTACCTACCAATGTAGCAGCACCAGTTGTTAGGTCTACTGTATATATAGAACCAACTTCACCAACTCCGGCCATTAAGTACATTGTGCCATTAGACTCGTTCCAAGCCATACCTCTTAAACCTTCACCAGCAAGTAAACCGGTTATGGGCGCTACTGTAGTTTCAGCTCCAGTTGTAGTATCTAAGGTTAACAATGTAACAGCTGTAGCATTAAAGGCGTATAAAGTTCCGCTTCCATCAAAATCACCTCCATAAATAGGATTTGTATTTGTGGTAATTGGAGCAATTGTATAAGGCCCAGGCAATGGAAAGCTACCAAAATCATTGGAACAAGATGCTCTTAAGTTAAGACCGAAAACTGTAGGGTCTGTACCACCGCCACCGCCACCGCCGGCAGTAACAATTTCTACATCCCAGCCACCATAGTCAACTACTGAAGAAGCGTGGAAGAAGAAAAAGAAATTTCCTGAAGCTGCAGTAAAAGTTGATGAACCATTCGAAGCAATCATGTCTGCTAGTGTAATATCATTTTCATTTGCTCCACCAGGACCATTATCATATAGCTTGGTGCCAGTTGCATCAGTTCCATCATAGATTCTTAAATAATCAAAATTGGAAAAAACACTAAAAAATTGAAAATTAATCTCACTTACTCCCGCTAAAGTGGTTTGTGTATCGCAGTTACAGTTTGGATAATTTCCCGGAGTACCTCCAGTACTTCCTCCTCCTGGCCCTCCTGGATCGAAAAAATGATCTCCAGCGGCTGGATTAAAAGTTTCTGTTGCTCCTGCCGTAGGGATAATATCAGAAAGAATTCTCCTGTTATTAACTACAACATTATTCTCAATGTTTGTATTTGCGCTTCTTTGAGCAGCAGCCAAAATTTCCGCTTCATCTTCAGCAGTAAGTGTAGTAGGAGCTAAAAATAAAGGCGCTTGCTTATAAGCCGGTCTGTTTTCAACAGAAAAATCAATCCCAGTTGAATTACCAAACTTATCTGTATGACCTGATGAGACAAATAAAGGAGTGAATTGCGTTTTTTTTGCAGCCTCACTCTTAAATGATCTAGGGTTCATAGGCTCAGCCGCTGAGGCTAATGCCATATTTTTACCATTACCGCTTAATACCTGACTCGATTTAACAGGTTTTTGCTTGTTGAAGTAGGAATGCAGCAATTGCTGTTCTTCTTTTGTAAAATATTCAGATAGAGAACCGCTCTGGCTTCCCAGATTCTGATACCTCACCAGCAACTCTTGAACCGAAGCGGTGGGTTTTTTCTGTACCTCTATCGTCGTCCCCGAATCGGACTTTGAAGTAGAGGGCTGGGTAGATTGCGCACTGATGGTAAGCGAGAGCAAACCGACGAAACACCCAATAATAGTACTTCTTTTCATAATTTGATAAATTTTAGTTAATAATCCACTAAAAGTATCTAAAAAAATGTTAATATCAAACATTTACCATAACTACTTTATGGGTTTCCAAAAAAAAATCCCACCCAGAAAACTAGGCAGGATTTAAACATTTTAATATATTATTTAATATTATTTTTTTCCCACAAATGCTTCCATTACGCCATCACTAACACCCATATTGGAAAAACCACCATCATTATATAAATTTTGAAGTGTTACACGCTTGGTAAGATCACTAAACATTGCGATTGTATAATTTGCACAATCTAATGCCGTGGCATTACCCAAAGGAGACATTTTATCGGCATAACTTATAAAGCCGTCAAAACCTTTCACTCCCTGCCCTGCTGTAGTTGGTGTTGGCGATTGCGAAATGGTGTTTACGCGAACTTTTTTATCTCTTCCAAAGAAATATCCAAAACTACGCGCTATGCTCTCCAAATAGGCTTTGTTATCAGCCATGTCATTATAATCGGGAAAGACGCGTTGTGACGCCATGTAGGTAAGCGCAATAATGCTCCCCCATTCATTCATCGCATCTTTTTGATAGAGCACTTGCATAGTTTTATGAAAAGAACCAGCAGAAATATCCCAACCCTTATGTGTAAAATCATAATTCTGATTGGTATAATGATTTCCTTTTCGAACATTTACAGACATGCCGATGGAATGCAGTATGAAATCCAATTTGCCTCCCAAAATTTCTGTTGCCTTTGTCACCAAATTTTCCAAATCTTCCAAACTTGTTGCATCTGCAGGAATAACTTCGGAATTTGTTTTTTCGGCAAGTTCATTTATTTGGCCCATCCGCAAAGCAATGGGTGCATTTGTAAGCACAAATTTTCCGCCTTCTTCGTGAACTCGCTCTGCTGTTTTCCAAGCAATGGAATTTGCGTCCAAAGCCCCAAAAATGATTCCACGTTTTCCTTTTAGTAAATTATAAGACATGTTTTAATATATTTTATGGTTGAATAGATTTTTGTTTTTTCAATTTCACTTTTGAAAAGTAAAGATACATTTAATTCAATAATTCCTTTGCATTTGCTATCGCTGCTTCCGAAACATTTTTGCCGCCAAGCATCTCTGCTATTTCAACAATGCGTTCTTCTTCGTCCAAAACCTTTAAATGGGTAGTGGTTAGATCATTGCTATCTTCTTTATATATTTTTATGTGATGGTCGCCTTTTGCTGCAATTTGTGGCAAGTGCGTAATGCTCAACAATTGGATGGACTTGCTCATTTGGTGCAAGATGCCTGCCATTTTATTAGCTATTTCGCCAGAAACACCTGTATCTATTTCATCAAAAACAATGGTTG
Source organism: Aequorivita nionensis (assembly GCF_046352995.1). Taxonomy (GTDB): domain Bacteria; phylum Bacteroidota; class Bacteroidia; order Flavobacteriales; family Flavobacteriaceae; genus Aequorivita; species Aequorivita nionensis. The sequence goes on from NZ_CP130281.1 coordinate 3,397,263, forward strand.
GAAGTTTTTTATATTCCGCCAAAACAGCTTTTACAGCTAGCATAATTCGGCTCATTTCGCCGCCAGACGCTACCTTTTTTAACGGTCCGAACGCTAAGCCTTTATTTGCTGTGAACAATAGCTGCAATGTATCGGTTCCGTTGTTTTTGAAATTTTCTGAAGCGGAAAGCTCAAACTGAAACTGGGCGTTTGGCAATCCTAATGGAAATAGGGTTTCCTCAAGTTTTCGTTTAAGAATTGGAATAGCTTCAAATCTTTTGGAGTGAAGTTCGGCGGAAGTCTTCAAAGTTGTTTCCTGCAACTCTTTTTTCTCCTTTTCCAATTTTTCAATCTGATCGTCAAGCCCCAAAGTGGTGTTCACTTTTTCTTCTAGCTCATTCTCTATTTCAATTAATTCTGAAACTGTGGAAACCGAATGTTTTTGCTGAAGCTTATAAAGCGTTTGCAATTTTTCGTTTACCTGAAAAAGCATTTCGGGATCTGCCTCAATCTTTTCAGCAGTAGCGCCAACTTCATTTGAAATGTCTTCCAGCTCAATAATAGCACTGTTTAAACGTTGCCAATAATCTTCAAAAGTTTTTGAAAATTCCTTTATTCTTCCCAAAACAATTCGTGCTTCCTTTGCGGTTTGTAAGCTTCCTATTTGATCTTCATCCAAATACTTGTTCACGTTTGAAAGCGCTTCCTGTATAGCTTCCGCATTGTTCAGTGTTTCAAATGTTTCTTCAAGATCTTGCTGGTTCAATTTTTTTAAATCAGCTTGCTGAAGTTCACTAAAAAGGAAAGTGTTATAATCAAGTTCTTTTAAAGCATTTTCTTTTTGGAACTTTATAGCTGAAAGCTTTTCTGAAATGGCTCTGAAATCTGCAAATTGCGCTTGATATGATTTTAAAAGCGCATCATTTCCCGCCAAAGCATCAATCACTTCCATTTGGAAGTTTTCTGAGACCACTTCCAGGGTTTCGTGTTGGCTGTGAATATCAATTAAATGTGGAGCAAGCGCTTGAAGCTGTGTTAAGGCTACAGGCGTATCATTCACAAAAGCTCTGGATTTACCTCCTGGCAATATTTCACGGCGAATAATGGTGTGAGGTTCAAAATCCAGATCATTTTCTTCAAAAACATATTTTAATCCATAATTTTTAATGGAAAAACATCCCTCAATCACACATTTTTTTGAGGAATCTTTCACGCTGTTTAAATCTGCCCTTTTTCCCAATAAAAGTGCCAGTGCCCCAAGAAGTATAGATTTTCCAGCACCAGTTTCACCTGTAATAATCGTCAAACCTTCATTAAAATCCACGCGAATATCTTCAATAAGCGCATAGTTCTTTATGGCGAGGTTGGTTATCACTTTTAAACTTTAGATTTTAGACGTGAGGTGTTAGACCTTTTAAACTCAACTTTAATCTTCAATTTTGAATTTCGAAATTATAAATTTAAAAGAAAGAATTTAACTTATCGAAACTTGTTGAAAGAAAAATTAAAACTTGATTTCAGTCCAATTGGTTCGCTTAGTAGGTGCCAATTTATTAAGGTTTTCAACCAGTTTGGTAATATCAACCTGTGGCCCTCCACTAAAAATAGCTTGTATTTCGTCACTTTTAGCATCAAAAAAAGTTCGTACCAAAAAAGAGTTCGGACGCCTGTCGTTAATACCTTTCAACTTGTTGATGGCATTAGCTATTTCTTGTTTGGCTTTTTTCTGGTCTGAGGCCATAACATCCAATCCTTCGCGATGGTATAGGTACATCACTTCATGAAACTCTTTATAAACTGATGACAACAAAGCATCATTGTAGCGAAATCTTGACTGATTGCCATCTGTAGATTTCCATCCAGAAAAATTGCTAGAAGCCGCAGTATTGGTTATTTGCTTGGCTATTTCAAAATAGGGTGCTCCTCCATTTAAAACATAAGTGTCTGCATCTAACCCAATAATAGTATAGACGTGAAAGGCAATAACTGAAACAAGATTGGAGCCAAAACTGTTCATATTGAAGTTTAGTGGCTCGAATTCCTTGTAATTGAAACTTACCTGCTTGTCAAAATAATTATAAACAGGGCTGTCATATGTTGAATCAAAAGCTGGTCTTGAAGATTGAATTTGAAGTGTTGCCGTAAATGTATCACCGTCATACTGGCTTATTACCAAGCTCATATTGCAGTCTATACGTTCTTGGTTTTTGTAATCTTTATCAGTCCATTTTGTATTGTTCACAAATTCGCGAAGCTGGGTTTCTAGCGTTCTGAAAATTTGCAAATTAGGTTGTCCGGTTTGTTCGGCATCTATGGAAACGGTGCAGTTGAGCTCTTGAGCTTGTGCGGTAAGCACAGCGCTGGCACATAGTAAGAAAAGTAAAATTTTACGCATTGGTCTGTTCTATAATATATTCTATAATATCTTTTGCTACTTCTTTTTTAGGTTTAACAGGAAAAGGAATTGTTTTATTGTCTTTTCCTATCAAAGTAATTTTATTGGTGTCGGTTTTAAAACCCGCACCTTTGTCTCGAAGCGAATTTAGCACAATTAAATCTAAATTCTTTTTTTTCAGTTTCAATTTTGCGTTTTCTTCCTCGTTTTCTGTTTCCAATGCAAAACCTACCAAGAATTGATTTTTCTTTATTTCACCAAGCGAAGCAAGAATATCTTTGGTTTTTGTAAGCTGAAGTTTTAAATCTGTGTCTTTCTTTTTTATTTTTTCCGAAGCAACTTCCGAAGGACGATAATCCGCAACCGCAGCACTTAAAATGGCCACATCACTTTTACCGAAATATTCATGCGCGGCATTATACATTTCTTCGGCGGAAGTAACACGAATGATTTTCACAAAATCGTTTTCAAGTTTTAATGCCGAAGGGCCGGATATTAAAACAACCTCAGCTCCAAGCGCTGCTGCAGTTTCAGCAATTGCAAAACCCATTTTTCCGCTGGAATGGTTTCCTATGAAACGAACGGGGTCAATAGCTTCATAAGTTGGTCCGGCGGTAATCAAAAATTTCTTTCCGCGGAGAGGAAGTTTTTTCAGCAAATCATTTTCTAAAAATGAAACAATTTCCTCAGGCTCAGCCATTCTGCCCTGCCCTACCAAACCGCTGGCCAATTCACCAAAAGCAGCCGGAATTTGAATGTTTCCAAAGCTATTCAGTTTCTCAAAAGTTGCTGCCGTTGTTGGATGTACATACATATCCAAATCCATTGCCGGGGCATAATAGACGGGACATTTCGCAGATAGATAGCACGCAAGCAAAAGATTGTCGCAAGCGCCATTAGCCATTTTAGAGAGCGTGTTTGCGGTTGCTGGAGCTATCAAAAACAAATCAGCCCAAAGTGCCAACGCAACGTGGTTGTTCCATTTGGGTTCTTTAAAGCTGTTTGCATCATTCTCTTCAGTGAAGGAAGAATAGACTTCGTTTTTAGAAAGTGTTGAAAGCGTTAGGGGCGTAACAAATTCTTTAGCAGAAGATGTCATCACCACTTTTACGTCAGCTCCTTTTTTCACTAAAAGCCTAACTAAAAAAGCTGCTTTGTACGCGGCAATCCCGCCGGTAACGCCAAGCAAGATATTTTTCCCGTTCAAAACAGACATCTTTTTATGTTTCTGGTTTATAGTTTAAGGCTAACGTCAAATTGACTATTACCTTTTAACGAATAACTGTTATTCTTCTACTACCTCGTCTTTGGTGTTTCTGTAGTAGATTTTGTTTTCTAACCACTCTTGTACAGCCAATGCGTGCGGTTTTGGAAGTCTTTCGTAGAATTTTGAAACCTCAATTTGTTCTTTGTTTTCAAAAATTTCTTCCAAACTGTCGTTGTAAGTTGCAAACTCATCAAGTTTTTCAAGAAGTTCTTTCTTGATGTCGCCGTTTATTTGTGAAGCTCTTTTTGAAATGATTGAAATAGCCTCATAAATATTGTTAGTTGGCGCATCAATCAAATTTTTGTCAAGTGTAACGGTGTTGATGGGTGCTTCTGAATTTTTAATATCCATAATAAAATTAATTAACTAGTGGGTTCTGTTTCTGTGGTTACGGTTCTACGCTCTATATCTTGAGAAATCTCTGTTGCATCTTGAGCAAGTTCTGTATCCTTGTAATATTTCATAAAATTATTGTAATATCCTTTTGCTGTAATCAAACGTTCCTGGACCAAAGATGGAATACTGTTAATGGCTAATTTATAAGCCGCAACGAACCTTCCGTAAAAAGCATCTTTTCTGTAATGAGAACCGGGATTATCAGTAATAAAATTATCAAAAGCACCAATGGCAGCTTTATAATCTTCCACGTGCAAATATTGTTTTGCAGTTTCATACTCTTTGGTTTCTAGCTTTTCCTGCAATTCGGCAACTAGCGTGTTGGCCTCAGTTCTTTTATAAGAATTTGGATAACGATTTATAAACTCCTGAAGTTTTTCCAACGCTTTATAGGTGTCCTTTTGGTCTAAGGAATATCTGGGCGAAAGCTGATAAAAGCTTTTTGCGCCTTTAAAAGAAGCTACTTCAGCACTATCACTTTGTGGGTATGCTTGCGTAAAACGCTCAAATTGGTAACCAGCCAAATAATAATCCTCTAAATTATAGTAGGTATTTGAGTAGATAAACATCAATTTTTCACCTTGAGGTTTACCTCTGTATGAAGGAACTATCTGTTCCATCAATTTCAGGCTTTTTCGATATTTGCCAATTTTGTACAGCGAATCCGCCATAGCATATTTTTTACCCATATCATCCTTCCGAAGTACCCGTTGGTATTCGCCACAGGAGGAAAGAAGAATTGTAAGACTGAGTATTATAAAAAGTGGTAATCGCATGGGCTTAAAAAACATCGTGCAAAAATAGGGAATTAAACATGATTGAACAAACTTATTCTTCGGCTAAAATATTGCGCTCAAGCCTATTATTTGCAAGCCTTTTGAAATATTTAACGAATAAGCGAAAAAGAACGGTTTTAGAAATTTTTGGCAAAAGAATCTATTTTGGCTCTCAGGCCATCACTAACTCCCACTAAAGGAAGGCGAACGGTATCGCCGCAAATTCCCAGGGATTTAAAAACCGCCTTTATTCCCGCAGGGTTTCCTTCCGCAAAAATATAATCGATTGCCGGAGCTATTTTATAGTGAATTTTGTAGGCTTCATCTACTTTTTTATCCAAACCGAGCTTTACCATCTTTGAAAATTCCTTTGGAAAAGCTTCACCTATTACCGAAATCACCCCTGCTCCGCCAGCCAGCACCATTGGTAACGTAACCATATCATCACCAGAAATTATCAAGAAATCTTTTGGGCAACCGGAAATCAATTTCATTGCCTGTACAATATCGCCCGCGGCTTCTTTTATGGCAACAATCTTTTCAAAATCATTCGCCAAGCGGATTACCGTTTCCGGAAGCATGTTTGAAGCTGTCCTACCTGGAACATTATATAAAATTATCGGCAAGGGAGCCTGTTTAGCAATTGCTGCAAAGTGTTGATAAATCCCTTCTTGTGTAGGTTTATTATAATATGGCGAAACCGAAAGAATAGCCGTAAAAGCGGAAAGATCGCGGGTTTTCATTTCTAAAATAACCTCCTGTGTATTATTGCCGCCAATACCTAAAACCAAAGGCAAACGCCCATTGTTTGCATCAATTATCGTATCAATAACAACTTGTTTTTCTTCTTTTGAAAGTGTTGCACTTTCAGCAGTAGTTCCCAAAACTACCAAATAATCAATTCCGTTTTCAATATTGAAATTCACCACATTTTTAAGCCCTTCCACATCTACCGAAAAATCACTTTTAAAAGGTGTGATCAGTGCTACGCCCGTTCCTATTAATTCTTTCATATCAATCTATTTTTTTAAATATTTTCAAATATTTTTTTATCTCACTTTTAAAAGCTTCCGGTTGCTGCAGGTCAACAGTTATAAGTAAATCGAAAAGCCGCTCATCAGCATCATTAAAACCTACTTTAAATTTCGCTCTGCTCTGTGCAACCATTGCACTCAAAAATCTGTGCTTTTCTTTATAGAAGCCAATCAAAACATCAAACGGAAAATCGAGAAACTCCTTTGCATTTTGGTTGTGGATTTCACCCCGCCAAGTAAATTCTTTATTGGTTATTTGGTTTTGCCGAAGCGATGGAATTTTTCTTCTCGTTTCCACAAAAGTGAAAAGTTTCACATCTTTCCGCTGCAAACCAAGTTCTCTTCCAAATTCATAAAGCATTTCAAAATCGTCAAAAAAAGCTTCGTCCACCAAAAAACCCAAATACTTTAAAGATGTATTCCTTTGTGAAATATCACGCTCGGTCAAGTTTTTTTCGGTGTGTTTTTTTAAGGAATGATGTTTTACTTTTTTCAACATGGAATGCCCAATTCTTGTGTGGCAAAAATAGTTTTTTTCAACTCTTTTCTGCTTTCAATTAAGAAATCATTTGCAAAAAATCATCTTCTGAAATAATTGAAACGCCTAAACTCTCTGCCTTTGTTTTCTTGCTCGGCCCCATATTATCGCCCGCTACCACATAATTTGTTTTGGACGAAATGGAACTGGAAACCTTGCCGCCGTTATCTTCAATCAATTTTTTAAGCTCATCACGAGAAACTTTTGTAAAAACGCCGGAAACTACAAAGGTATTTCCTTGTAAAACATCCGTTTGATTGGCGAGTTTTTCTGCGGAAATCTCCAACTGAACGCCATAATTCTTTAAACGTTCAATGGTTTCAATATTCTCTTCGGAAGCGAAAAAGGAAACCACACTTTGGGCAATTCGTTCGCCGATTTCATCAACGGTTGTCAATTCCTCTTCGGAAGTGTTTTTTAAGGCATCAATTGTTTTGTAGTGTTTTGCCAGTTTTTTGGCAACGGTTTCACCCACGTAACGGATTCCCAGCGCGAAAAGCACCCTTTCAAAAGGAGTTTTTTTGGAAGCTTCAATTCCCTTTATCATATTTTCGGCACTTTTCTGCGCCATTCGTTCTAACGGAATTATCTGTTCTTCTTTTAAAAGATACAAATCGGCGTAATTATTTATCAAACCATTGTTTACCAAAAGCGTCACGGTTTCGCCCCCCAAACCTTCAATGTCCATCGCCTTTCGCGAAATGAAATGCTGAATACGGCCAATAATTTGCGGCGGACAACCTTCTGCATTTGGGCAATAATGCTGGGCTTCGCCTTCGGTTCGAACCAAAGTTGTTCCGCATTCGGGGCATTCGGTTATATAATCTGTTGGTGAAGAATTTGGATCGCGCTGTGTAAAATCCACTCCAATTATCTTCGGAATAATCTCGCCGCCTTTTTCAACAAAAACGGTATCGCCTTCGCGAATATCTAGTTTTTCAATTTGATCTGCGTTGTGCAGTGAAGCGCGTTTTACAATAGTTCCAGCCAATTCAACGGGTTCCAGATTTGCAACAGGCGTAATTGCGCCCGTTCTTCCAACTTGATAGGTTATTTGGTTTAAAACCGTGGAAACCTGCTCTGCCTTAAATTTATAGGCCATCGCCCAACGTGGCGATTTGGCTGTGTAGCCAAGTTCTTCCTGTTGCTGCAGATTGTTTACCTTCACCACTACCCCATCGGTTTCGTATGGCAATTCGTGTCGATGAACATCCCAATAATTTACAAATTCCAAAACCTCATCCAGATTTTTGGCGAGTTTGGCTGCTTCTGGAACCTTAAAACCCCATTCTCGAGCTTTATCTAAACTTTCAAATTGTGTTTTTATAGGAATCCGTTCACCTTTCAAGCTATATAAAAGACAGTCCAAAGGACGTTTTGCAACTTCGGAACTATCCTGCAATTTTAAGCTTCCCGAAGCAGTGTTTCGTGGGTTTCGATATGGTTCTTCGCCAAGTTCTACTCTTTCAGCGTTCATCTTTGCGAAGCCTTCAAAAGGCAAAACTATTTCGCCACGAATATCAAAGAGTGGCGGATAATCACCTTTCAACTGTAACGGGACTGAACGGATGGTTTTTACGTTTGCGGTAACGTCATCGCCCTGAAAACCATCACCTCGGGTTACTGCTTTTTTCAGCATTCCATTTTCGTAAGTCAAACTTATGGAAGCTCCGTCATATTTAAGTTCACAGGTAAATTCAACCTTGCCATCTACCATTTTTTCGATGCGCTTTTCCCAATCTTCCAAATCTTCTTTTGAATAGGAATTGTCCAAGGAAAACATTCTATAGGTATGCGGCACGGTTTCAAAATTCTTGGTTATTTCGCCACCAACCCTTAAAGTTGGTGAATTGGCATCATAAAACTCGGGATGCGCTTTTTCCAGCTCTTGAAGTTGCTTTAATTTTTGGTCAAATTCAAAGTCGGAAATAGCGGGTGTATCGAGTACGTAATAGTTGTAATTATGCTCGCGAAGCTCGTCGCGAAGAGTTTTGATTTGTTGTTCAATGTTCATAGAACAAATATAAAATTTTAAACCTCACAGCTTTTTAAAAACGGTGAGGTTTATTTATGAAATTTTCAACAGAATTTTAAAAATCAATCATCCAAAAAGATATTGCGCACCAATGCCGCGCAAAGTCCTCCTGCTATTGGAGCGACGATGAAAAGCCAAAGTTGTTGCAACGCCATTCCGCCTGCAAAAAGCGCTGGGCCTAAACTACGGGCTGGATTCACGGAGGTACCCGTAATTGGAATAACAACCATATGTATCAATGCCAAGGAAATACCAATGGCAAGCCCTGCCATCATTGGCGAAGTATGTTTGGAAGCAGTTGCGCCGAAAATCACCATTAAAAAAAGAAAAGTGAATGCAAATTCTGCAATCAAAGCAGATTTCATATCGTATTCTCCGAGATAGCCAGGACCCCAGCCGTTAGCGCCTAAGCCCCATTCGGGCATTGCGAAACCTGCGCTTCCAGTTGCTAAAACATATAGCAAGCCAGCCGCAGCAATAGCTCCAATACATTGTGAAATGATATAGCCCAAAGTGTCTTTGGCCGAGAGTTTTCCCGCTGCCAACATGGCTATTGAAATTGCTGGGTTAATGTGGCAGCCCGAAATTGGTCCAATAGTATAGACCATTACCAAAACTGCAAAACCAAATGCAAGGGAAATACCCAAAAGCCCAATTCCGGCAGGGCCAGAATGGGTTACGCTAGCAATAGTTGCAGCGCCACAGCCAAATAAAACTAATGCAAAAGTGCCGAGTGCTTCGGCAAAATACTTTTTTGATGAATTCATTTTCAATTATTTAAGAGGTTAGACAACTTAAATTTAGGAAAATGAGTCTATTAAAAGAAAAATGTTAAAAAGGAGGGTTAAAATGTTGATAACGAGTTATGTTCTGTCGGAATTTAGCCACTTTGGAACATCGGGCCTTTTAAACTCCTCCATTTTTTTCAAAAGTTGCTTTGGATTGGAATCCACTAAAAGAAGGCTATAGTTATCCATAGAAAGGAAACCTTTGCGCACCATAGTTTCAAGCATTTTTATAAGATCATTGTAGAAACCATTTATATTCAAAAGTCCGATTGGTTTTTGGTGCAGCCCTAACTGAAGCCAGGTTATTATCTCGAAAAGCTCTTCCAAAGTGCCCATTCCGCCGGGAAGCGCGATGAAGCCATCACTTTCTTCTTGCATTTTCATTTTGCGCTCGTGCATATTTTCAGTAGTAATTAACTCGGTGAGGCCCAGATGCACAACTTCTTTCTTCTTTAAAAAATTGGGGATAATGCCGATAACCTTTCCATTGTTATCCAAAACGCTTTTGGCAATGGTGCCCATTACTCCTATTTTCGCGGCGCCGTAAACCAAGGTTATGTTTCGCTCGGAGAAGATCTTTCCTAGTTTTATGGCTGCATCATTTATGGCGAGGTCGTTGCCTTCGCTACTTCCGCAGAAGACACATATTTTATCTAGCTGATTCATTTAGAGTGCTTTTTAGCATTCGGTCTTTTCCGAATATGTCCTTTTTTATTTCAATATTTTTAAATCCTTCGTTTTTTAAAAGGTCGGTCAATTCATCAGCAAGGTACTCATTAATCTCGAAAAAGAGTTTTCCGTTTGGCTGCAAATGATTTTTTGCCAATTGCGAAATGACTCGATAAAAAAGCAACGGGTCTTCATTGCTAACGTACAAAGCTGAATCGGGCTCGTACTTTAGAACATTTTGCTGCATCTGTTTTTTTTCAAGTTCACGAACGTAAGGCGGATTGGAAACTATCACATTATATTTCTTCGGAAGGGTTTCCGCGACCAAAATATCGGTTTGAAAAAAATCAACTTCCACTTTATTCGTTTCAGCATTTTCACGAGCAATTTTTAAAGCTTCTTCAGAAATATCCAATGCCGAAATTTTTGAATTGGGAAGATTCTTTGCAAGAGAAATAGCGATGCAACCACTGCCAGTACCAATGTCCAAAATAGTAGTGAGTAGTGAGTAGTGAGTAGTGAGTTTTTGTTCGGAGAGAATCCACTCAACAAGTTCCTCGGTTTCGGGACGTGGAATTAAAGTGTGTTTATTTACTTTAAAAGGAAGCCCGTAAAATTCGGTTTCTCCAATTATATATTGAATGGGTTCGTGATTTTTTAAGCGAAGCAATGCTCTCTGAAATTTTTCGGCCTCAGTTTCGGAAATTTTTCTATCAGGATTTAAGGCGATTTCTATTCGGGAAAGGTTTAAGTATTTTTCAGAAAGTATATTGAAAAACGATTGTATTTCTTCCGAAGGGAATAAGCCGGAAAGTTGCTTTTTAAAATGTTGTTTTTGTTCTGAAATTTTCAAGCGACAGTATTAATATTAAAACGAAATCGAAATCGAAACCCAAATCGACGTTTGGGGTTTTGTATTTTGAGATTTGGAATTTGGGTTTTGGGTTTTACAATGTTTTCAGCATATGTATTGGGCAGGAATAATGGCCCGTGTCGCCCATTGCGCAATCTATATATTCAAAACCAGCTTGTTTGTATAGTTTTTGGGCGTGGGTCATATATTCCATGGTTTCAAGATATATTTTTTCGAAACCAAACTCACTCGCTTTTGCCAAACAAAATTCCATCATTTGCGCTCCAACTCCCCTGCCTCTAGCTTCGGGAAGAAAATACATTTTTTGGAGTTCGCAGACATTGCCTTCAAAATTATCCAATTTCGCAACGCCAGCACCGCCAATAATTTTGTTGTTTTCTTCCACAACAAAATAAACGGCATTTGGTTTTTGATAGGTTTCAAACATACAATCCAAAGATTTATCAGCATAGGCCGTACCCACTTTCGGCACGTTGAAATCTTCCAAAACGTTGCGTATCACTTTGGCTATTTGCGGATTGTCCTTCTTTTCAATAAGACGGATTATTGGTGTGTTCATTCTAATTAAATCCTTGTATTTTTACGCTGTGAAGATACACGAAAAATATATGTTGCGCTGCATCCAATTAGCCAAAAACGGACTGGGAACTACCTATCCAAATCCGTTGGTGGGCAGTGTAATTGTCCGCAATGACAGAATTATTGGCGAAGGCTGGCATTACAAAGCCGGGCTACCCCACGCCGAAGTTAACGCGATAAAAAGTGTTGAAAACAAAGAATTACTGAAAGAGGCAACTATCTATGTTAGCTTGGAACCGTGCAGCCATTTTGGAAAAACCCCGCCCTGTGCAGATTTGATTATTGAAAGCGGAATAAAAAAAGTGGTGGTTGGTAGTTTGGACCCAAACCCAAAAGTTGCGGGACGCGGTATTAAAAAATTGATGAAGGCCGGTTGCGAAGTGATTGTCGGGGCTTTGGACGGAGAATGTGATGCACTGAACAAACGTTTTTTCACCTTTCACCAAAAAAAGAGACCTTATATTTTTCTGAAATGGGCAGAAACGGCTGATGGATTTATTTCGCCTAAAAACGAAACACGAAACAAAAAAGAACCTTTTTTGATCACCAATGAATTCTCGCGACAATTGGTTCATAAAATGCGGGCGAAGGAACAGGCTATTTTAGTTGGAACAAATACTGTTTTGCAAGATAATCCATCGCTAACGGTTCGCGAATGGGCTGGAAATAATCCTGTGCGAATTGTTATTGACAGAAGTTTAAAACTTTCACAAGATTTTTCAGTTTTTGATGGAACTGCTAAAACCATTGTTTTCAATGAAAAGGAAACAAAAACCTCAGGAAATTTAGATTTTGAAAAGGTTAATTTTTCAGAAGAAATTCCGCAACAAATCTGCCAAGCGCTTTTCAAAAGAGAAATTCAGTCAGTTATAATTGAGGGTGGCGCGAAGACACTGCAAGCTTTTATTGACGCGAATCTTTGGGACGAAGCATTCGTGTTTAATGGAAGTATCTGTTTTGGAGAAGGCATTAAGGCGCCAAACTTTAAAGGTGTTTTATTTTCCGAAGAAAAAATAAAGGACGATACATTGCGAAAATTTAAAAACCAAAACACTTGATAGCACTCGCGCTTAGTATTCTTTCCTCTACAATGATTTTTGTGGTTTTTAAACTTTTTACAAAGTTTAAAATCAACACTATGCACGCCATTGTTATGAATTATATAACCGCCTGTTTTTGTGGTATTATTTTTCAAGAAAACGTAATTAGTTTTTCTGAAATCGCACAATTTGCTTGGTTTCCTTTTGCTTTGTGCTTGGGTGTATTGTTCATCACAGTATTCAATTTGATGGCTATAACCACACAGCGTAGCGGACTTTCTGTAGTTTCCGTGGCTACAAAAATGAGCGTGGTAATTCCTATTCTTTTTGGGCTAATATATTATAAGGAGAGCCTCGGAATTTTTAAAATCATGGGAATCATTTTGGCGCTTATTGCAGTTTATTTGGCATCCATAAAAACAAATGATGGACTAAAAATAAAACCGTCCAATATTATTTTTCCAGTTTTGGTTTTTTTGGGAAGTGGAATTATAGATACCACCATTAAATACCTGGAAGACGAATTTATAGCCAAAAACGACACCCCTATATTTTCGGCAACTATTTATGGAATGGCAGCTTTAATCGGGGTTTTCTTTTTAATATTTCAAACTATTAAAGGAAAGTTTCAATTTCATTATAAAAACATACTTGCGGGTATTGCCTTGGGAATCCCGAATTACTTTTCAGTTTATTTTTTGGTGCAAACGTTGCGCAGCGATATTTTTGACAGCTCAGGTATTTTCACCGTTAACAATGTGGCTATTGTAATGGTTTCAACTTTGCTGGGAATATTACTTTTCAAGGAGAAATTATTATTGAAGAATTGGATTGGAATTGGGCTAGCAATCATCAGCATTCTATTAATAACCATAACGAAATAGTTATGGAGAAAGACACTTATAAAACCATTTTAAAACCTTCAAGAGAAGCTCTTTTTAAAGAAAAGGGAAGCAAATTCTTCGGGTATGCCTTTCCGGTTTCTTCGGAAGAAGATGTAAAAGAGCATATTGAAAATCTTAAAAAACAGCACCATTCCGCACGGCATTTTTGCTACGCTTGGCAGCTAGGAAAAAATTACGAAAATTATCGCGCAAATGATGATGGCGAACCTTCAAACAGTGCCGGAATGCCTATTTACGGGCAACTGCAATCTTTTGAAATAACAAATGTTTTGGTGGTTGTGGTACGCTATTTTGGCGGCACAAAACTGGGTGTGGGCGGATTGATACAAGCCTACAAAACTACAGCCCAAATGGCTTTGGAAAATTGTAGAATAGTAGAAAAAACTATCGATGAAACCTTTCTTTTAAAATTTGAATATCCAGAAATGAATACGGTGATGCGGATAATCAAAGACGAAGATATTTCTGTAGTAAATCAAAAAATGGAAATGGATTGTGAATTTGAAATTGCTGTTCGTAAAAAAGATGCAGTACGGGTTTTTGAGTTATTTGAAAACACCTACAAAGTGACCATCAAGCAGATAGAGGATTAACTATTCTTCCTTTAATTTTTCAATTAAATAATCTGGTGCCTTCATCAACTTTTTTGTGGTGCTGTTCACAAAAACCAAAACAGTGGTCGCAGTGATTAAAAGTTGTTTGGATTCATTATAAATTTCATAATAAAACTCAATTTTCACATTGGGCATTTGCTTTAAAAATGTCTTTACCGTGAGCAAATCATCATAAAAAGCAGGCAATTTATAATCAATACTTAAATGCACCACGGGCAGATGTACATTGTTGGCTTCCATCCATTTATATGAAAAACCGAGCTCGCGGAGCCATTCTGTTCTACCCTGTTCCAGGTATTGTGCGTAGTTGCCGTAATAGACCACTCCCATTTGGTCTGTCTCACCATAACGCACCCTAATATGTGTAAGTGTATTCTTCAAAATTTTGTGTTAATTACAAAAAGTTTTTTTGTAGTTTTATCGAAAGGGAAGTATGGGAAAAAAAAACTATAAATTCAACCCTATTGTAGTTTTTTTTATAACTTTTTTGTTCACATATTTGCACTGTTAAGAATTAGCTCGGAAATACTCCATCCCCTATTTTTTGACCACACCTTTTAAAAAACAAAAAACAGAATTTTAACT